>CADBME010000104.1 GCA_902795715.1 uncultured Lachnospiraceae bacterium
AACGGAAAGTAAGCTTGTCTTTTATCTTATCATAATCAATACAGATCTCACAATCTGTTTTTATCCCGGTCCTTTTATTTCCCTGCACATAATAAAGGTCCGCCTCAAGCATTTTCCCCTTCCAGTGGATACAGGGCTGCTTAAGGTCGGGCAATTGCGGGACTTCTTCTTCCCAGGCCTCCATGTCCCGGCTCCTGTCAGTCCCTTCATCCATGCCCTCCCGGAACAAAACAATTCCTTCCTCCAGGGCAGCCACCCGGATCCCATCCGGAAGATGGTTTCTCTTGCCTGCTTTATTATAAAGAAGCTCTTCCACTATCTCATAGTGTACCGCCCCCAGGTCCTTCCCGCTTCCTTTCAGAGCCGAGACCGCCCTGCGGATCACTTCCATGATCTCAAACCGGCTTTTGTCTTTTATTTCCCTGTGGACAAAGACAGACCCCGGTCTCCTCTCCCGGTCCCGGGAGAGATCATCCTGACAGACATTCCCATCCTCCATGGCAAGGTCTCCGGGAAGTTCCCTAACCATTTGGCGGTAAAGGGCATCCATATGAGGCGTCAGAAAATCCTCAAGATCTGCCATCCTGTCCGCAAGGCCAAAGATATGCTCTTCCGCCCTGGGATTCAAATCTTCCAGAGCCGGCAGGATCCTGTGGCGGACGCAATTACGCTGGTAATCAAGGGACTGATTTGTACTGTCCTCCCTGAAATCCTGGCCAAGTTCTGCAAGGATAGCCAGAATCTCCCCTCGGCCTGTCGAAAGCAAAGGCCGTACGATATCCCCCCGAACCGGTCTCATGCCGGAAAGACCCCGGAAACCCGTGCCCCGGACCTGGTGAAGAAGAACCGTCTCCACCTGGTCTTTTCTGTGGTGAGCCACCGCAATCTTGCCGCAGCCCCTCTCCCCGGCCACCTGCCGGAAAAAACGGTAACGGATCAGACGGCCGGCCTCCTCCACGGAACAGCGCATACTCTTGGCCTCCGAAAGCACATCAATATCAAAAACGGTAAGCGGAATCTGAAAGCAAGTACAGAAATCGGCAACAAAAGCAGCATCCCTCTCACTCTCATCCCCCCGCAGCTTATGATTCACATGCACCGCCTCAAAATCAATACCGATCCTCTTCTTTAAATAAAGAAGATATCTGGCAAGGCAAACCGAATCAGCACCACCGGAAAGGCCAAGAACAAGCCGGTCCCCCTCCTCTATAATGCCATGCTTTCTGACATATTGGTCTACAGCACTCCACATAGGCAAACCCTCAGGTGGGACAATGGGGACGCTTCATATTGTCCCACATTGTTAAAAGCACTACAATGTGGGACAATATGAAGCGTCCCCATTGTCCCACTCATAAACAAAAAAGACCCGCCTTAAAACGGATCTTTTAAAAAACAAAATAGCGGGAACTGGATTCGAACCAGCGACACCACGGGTATGAACCGTGTGCTCTAGCCAACTGAGCTATCCCGCCGCAACAACGAAAAACATATTATCACTTTTCAGCGGGATTGTCAATTGCTATTTTCAGATTCCTGAAGATAGTATTCATCTTTGTCTATCATGCCCAGTATATTGCGGGCGATTTCCCGGATGCTGTCTTCGGTTTCTTCATCGCTGGTGTTGGAGATCATGGCTTTGTTCATCTCCTGGACGCGGTCTTTTTCCTCTTCGATGGAGTCGTTCTGTTTTCTGATTTTTTCATTTTCTGCTTTGTACTCGTTGATGATGACCTGGAGTTGTCTTTCCTTCCGGCCTGACTGGATGCTGCCGATCATCACGATGGCCAGAATGATGGCGGTGAAGAAGAGGACGGCACAGGATTTCTTTGTCAAAAAGCGTTTCTTAAATTTCCTATTGAATTCTTTACTATTTCTTTTCTTCATGGGTTCTTACAGCCTTACTATGATTTCTTACAGTCTTATTTATATTCATTGATAGTCTGTCTGATCTGCCTCTGATCTGTTTGTATGGAAAAACGGGTCGATAACAGATATTTAATCAAATAACGCAGACATTTACAAGTATTTTAACGTCTTCTTTTTTATTTTGCAACCTGTTTGCAAAGGGTCACCGGCCTTATTTTCTTAAGATTTTCTGAAGAAGAGTGAAATAGTTTCTGTTTTGCATGTTTATTGTATTATTATGAGAATCGAAGGAGGGATAGGGATTCTTTTTCCGGGGCGGATGGAATCAGAGAATCTGCTTGACAAACATATCTGAAACCGTTATAACTATGAGAGTACCATCTGTTTATGCGGATTTACGGTATATTGTTTCACATTATTTCAGGAGGTTTAATTATGAATAAAACAGAATTAATTACAGCAATTGCAAATAATACAGAATTAACCAAGAAAGATGCTGAGGCTGCTTTAAAGGCTTTTATCGACGTAGTTGGTGATGAGCTCAGCAAGGGTGAGAAGGTTCAGCTTGCTGGTTTTGGTACATTTGAAGTTGTTGAGAGATCTGCTCGTGAGGGAATCAACCCCAGAACTAAAGAGACCATCCAGATCCCGGCTTCCAAGGCTCCCAAGTTCAAACCCATGAAGTCTCTTAAGGAAAAAGTGAACAACTAACCGCCGGTTTGCCATCAGGAGAACCCTATGCGGCTGGATAAATATCTGAAGGTATCCCGCATTATCAAAAGAAGGACTGTGGCCAACGAGGCCTGTAATGCCGGAAGGGTTTTGGTGAACGGAAAGGTCGCCAAGGCCAGCCAGAACGTGAAGGAAGGCGATGTACTGGAGATTCAGTTTGGAAACAGGACCGTGAAGGCTGAGATTCTTGATGTAAAGGATACTGCTAAAAAAGACGAAGCAAAGGATTTGTTCCGTTACCTTTAAACCATGAGCTGTCGCTATATAGCGGAAGATCCGCTTTTGCGACAGCTTTTTTGCGCCAGGACTCGAGAACGAGTCTTGAATTTCAGGAGGTCCGATTATGGATACGGATACCAGATCACCCAATCAACCCCATCGAAGCTATGGCCGTTTTCTATCCCTGATTCAGGATACCGATCTTTTCTTCCGGGAAATCATGGTCGCTTTCTACGGCTTGTACATGTTTTTTTTCCTGGCTTTCAATGTATGGGATGAGCACAGGATCATCGTGCTTGCCTACCATTTTGTTTCCTGCCTGTCTGCCGCCGGCATCCTCTTTGGCGTCGGCTGGCTGATTGCCGGACGCAGGGAGCGTTCCCGGGATAATCGTTCTGCCTTTCTCGGCTACAGTCTCATCTGCTATATCTATTATTTTCTTATCGGGGCGGCTCTCCATGTCCTTGCTTATGGGGAGGAGTGTCTGAAAACTCTCAAAAATATCCTGTTCGCCATCCTGATTCCGGGATCCGGCGGTATTTTCCTGACCTGTGCCCTGGTCTTTCTGGCTTTTGCCCTCTTTGAAGACAAGCTCTATAGCATATGCAGCGACCGCCGTTGGATCATAGGTTTAAGCCTCTTTGGCTTCCTTACCACATTGATTCCTGAGGGTCTGGTGGGTTACGGTTTGTTCGGCCTCCTGATCGGAGGGGATGTGGCCGGTGCCCAGCCGCTATCTTTTTACCTGATTCCCTTTTTCCTGGGAATGAGCCTGGGCAGGGAATATGGGATTTATTCTGCAAAAGAAGAGGAAAAGGTATCCCTTCTTTCCCTTTTCTTGAGAAAGAAAGCGGTCCTGATCCTGACCGGTCTGACCCTGGCCGGCGGCCTTATATCCCTTGCCGTGGGTTTGCGACAGACAGGCCTGGTTCTTGCCGGCTGCGGAGCTTCCATGATCGGCATTTGCATCCTGGCCCTTCTGAAACCGGTCTACACCTTCTTTGAAAATATTTTCCTGAAAATATTTATTCCTTTAAATGATTTCTATCACAGGGAAAGGGACCGCAGCCTTCCCGGGACAAAGCGTTTTATCGCCTGGTATTATGTTTTCTACGCAGTCCTTTTTGCCGTGATCACTTTCCTGATCTTTGTTCCCTATATCAACGGATGCTATTCTCTCATATGGGAAGCGGACGGCCTGGGTCAGTACGTCCCGAAAGCTTACCGTTTTGTAAAAGACATGCCGGGAGTGGTCAGCTCTGTCCTGCATGGAAATATGAACTTCAAACAATACGATTTCGGTGTGGGCCTGGGCAGTCCTATGGCTTTCAGTTTCGACCCGGTCTACTGGCTTTATCTGCTGGCCGGTCAAAATCACATCGAATGGATGTATAACTTTGCGGTCATACTCCGCTATTTTCTTGCCGGAGCTTCCATGTCCTGCCTGATTCTTTATCTGCGCAAGAGCTGGAGGATGGCTGCTGTGGCAAGTTTTGCCTACATTTATTCAGGATATGCCATCTTCGCCGGGACAAGACACAGCCAGTTCATCACTCCTCTGATCCTGTTCCCCCTGATCGTTGTCGCCATGGAAAGGCTGATACGTCACAGAAAATGGTTTCTCATGACCCTTCTGGTCGCGGTCTCCCTCTTCTGTTCCTACTATTTCCTTTACATGAACACGATCGCCATCGGAATATATTTTGTTCTCCGAATCCTCCTGACCAAAGAATACCGGAATATCCGAACCTTTTTTGAAAGAGGCCTGATCATTACCGGAAGCTATATCCTGGGTACTTCCATAGCATTTATTTCTCTGGTTACCTCATTTGGGGGATATCTGGGTTCCTCAAGAAGCGGAGGGTCGGCTGTCAGCGGTCTTATCACAAATAATCTTTTATTTTACCGGTCAGAGTGGCTGATCGACATAGGGGCCGCTCTTATAGCCGTTGATTTCGGGCCCGGCCAGTGGCTGCGAATCGGCATGGCTCCTGCTGTCCTCTTTGCCCTGATTCTTCTCTTTACCAGAAAGAACCGGCCGGAGCTGCGTCTGGCTTTCCTGACCTGCGTGATTTTCTGTGTCTTTCCGGTTTTCGGTTATATCATGAGCGGGTTCAGCAGTGTAACCAACCGCTGGGCTTACATCTTTACCGCCTTGCTCGCGGTCATCCTGGCCCTGAATCTGGACCGGCTGACCCGGCTCAGCAAAAAGGAAATCCGCATCTTTGCCGGGATTGCTGCTCTTTACGGTCTTCTCATGTTCATCGGACTCAAGTTCCACACCACCGGTATCCAGGGTTCCCTGGCTCTTATGGCTTTTACCGTGGGACTGATCATCCTGCTGAACCTGGAAAAAGACAGCCTGAAGGAGAAAAGGGCCCGCTACATCCTTTTCTGGTTCATTCTATTTACAGTTTTTATGAATGGAAATTTCTTTATAACCAGAGTGGCACCTGACACCGGAGACCCTCACCTGGAAACCTATGTGCCTGCCGGCAAGGCCGATTCTTACCTAAAGGCAACTGCATTAAAATATCTTGATCAAGTCGAGGGATATGATCCGAAAGAATTTGTGCGAAGTGACAACCTGAGAAATATTTTAACGACCAGGAATTCCAGTATGGTCCTTCCCTACAACAGTGTATCCACCTTCTCCAGTACATTGGCCAGCGGCATCGTGGATTACAACAGACAGATGGGAAATAATGCCTGGAATATCGTATCCGTTTACGATTACAACTTCCGAACCTATATGGACGAGCTTGCCAGCATCCGCTATCTGGGCAAAGAAAGCCAGTCAAAGACAACTCTTCCCTTCGGTTATCACAAGGTATTTGAAAAAGAATCACCCACCAGCACTTATGAGATCTATGAAAATGAATTAGCCCTCCCCATGGGTTACACCTACGACAGGATAGT
>CADBME010000105.1 GCA_902795715.1 uncultured Lachnospiraceae bacterium
CATGATTTCTACCACCTTTCCTGATACTTCTATTATATCAGATAATGGGTAGAAATAGGGTTTTATATGAATTTTTCAAGGTACTATTGGCAGGGCTTTTGACCCTAACATCATAATTTATTATATTATAACAGATACTTTAGTTATCTTGTAGTTTTTTTTAAGGAGGAAATCATATGATACTTACTACAACAGAATCCATCAGCGGCAAATCGTATGAGACTTTAGGCCTTGTTAAAGGAAGTACTATTCAGACGGTAAATGCATTAAAAGATTTTGGCGCCGGCTTAAAGACTCTGGTCGGAGGAGAGTTAAAGAAATATAATGAGATGATGGAAAAAGCCAGGGATATTGCAGTCAATCGAATGATCGATGAAGCATCTTCGATGGGAGCAGATGCCATTATCGGTGTACGTTTCACCACTTCATCCATTATGCAGAGCGCTGCAGAAGTAATGGCTTACGGTACAGCTGTAAAATTACAGTAAATACAAGAAATTACAACTAATACGAACACGACAATAGCCGTCCTCAGTTTGATCAATAATTAGTTCAAATAGAAGGACGGCTATTTCCGTCTAAACCATATTTGCTGTAATGGTACCCGCTACTATTACAATATCATTATTTCTGCAGATATGTCCTGATGGCTTCGATAATCTCCGGCGTTTCATAGCCCTTTTTTTCAGGGCCGTCCTTGCCAAAGACGATTGTTAAACCAAAGTTGTCGGCCATGCACTCCTCAGGATCCAGAGTGTAATCCGTATTTTTACCCAGGACATCGTTGAAGTTCGTCGCGTCATCCGGAAAATAATAGACATCTGACCCGTCGATTGGCACCAAAGCAGAGGTCGCAGTGTCAAAGAATAGATCACCTTTTTTCTCAAAATGTTTGGTGGTAACTGTCGCCATGAAGCAATTGACAGGTTTCCCATTGATTATAAACTCGGCATATGCGTTGTGATGCGAAACGTCAGGATTGCTAATATAGTAATCCATCACCGACGGAGGGATTACATATTCTTTCTCCTGCACGGTAAAATGTATAATCTTGTACATGTCTGCTCTGAAATCGGGGTTACTTCTGGTAAGGCAATGAAAGACTTCGTGTGCCAGTATGTACTCCATTTCCTCATAGTATTTCCCATCGCCGGCAAAACTCTCCATCGTTTCTTTTCCTATATAAATCTGTGTTCCGTGAGTATAGGCTGCCGCGCCCAATTCTTCTTTCATTGTTGTACAAACGAATACTATCTCGTCCAGGGGAGGCAGATGGTAACTGTTATCTGCAATTTTCTTTTTGATTCCCGACATATACTTATCAATCATTGCCTTCTCCTCATCAGTGAACTCCTGCACCTGCTCTCTGACAAAGGCCTTATATTCGTCCAGGCTGGCATCCGTCTTCTGCATTCTGTATGCCAGATCATTCTCGCTGAATCCGTCATAATACTCTTTGTTGCTCATCAAATATTCTATACCTTCTTCCCTGTCTGCGAAGCGGTAGGGAAGGATCCTTTCATCAACATCTTTATTTCCACCGGTCTTCTCCGTCACTGTTGATGTGGACTTGGCCGAACAGCCGGCCATTGTTATACACAAGACCATGATGACGCAAATAATTCTAAAGTATTTTCTCATTACTCACCTCTTTCTTCATATTCTGACTCTAAACCAGGAATTAATCCTCATTCTGTAATTACCTCTTCATTTATAAACATCCTTTTGTTTTAACTTAAAATCAGGAGGATTGTGAAAACATCCCTCCTGATTTTTCTCTACGGTACTTAATTAATCCTTTAAATCTGATATTTATAATTAAAATACTATACGCAAAATACCTCTGCGGCCTTTTCCAGTTCATCACGGATAGAAATGTGCTGGGGGCAAGCCTCTTCGCACATGCCGCATTTGATACAGGCATCTGCCTGAGCCTTCCCTGCTACTACTACATCAAATCTTTCCTTGCCTCTGGCATATTTAAGGTCACCATATAAAGAATACATATTCATGGCATTAAAGGTTCCCGGAATTCCGACATTCTGAGGACAGACTTTTGTACAGTAATTGCAGCTGGTGCAGGGAATCACTCTGAGTTTGGCTAATTCTTCCCTTGCATCTTCCACAACCTCGCATTCTTCCGGAGTCAGAGCTTTGAAGTCCTTCATATAGGAAAGATTATCCTTCATCTGATCAACATTGCTCATTCCGGAAAGAACTGCCATAACTCCTTCAAGACTTGCTGCAAAGCGAACAGCCCAGGATGCACAGGAAGCATCCGGATTTGCTTCCTTCAGAATTTTTTCTACGCTTGCGGGAGGATTAGCTAAAAGGCCTCCCTTAATTGGTTCCATAACAACAATTTTCTTTCCGTGCTTTCTTGCAACCTCATAATTAGCATGGGAGGTAATAGCCGGATCCTCCCAATCCGCATAGTTGATCTGAAGCTGAACAAAATCTACTTCCGGGTGTTTTTCCAGAATCTCTTCCAGTTCTTCCGGTGTAGAATGGAAAGAAAATCCCACATTTTTTATCAATCCTTCTTCTTTCTTTTCTCTCACAAAATTCCAGAGGTCAAAGCGGTCAAAGAATTCTGTCCTTTTTCCTCCGAGATTGTGGAGAAGATAATAATCAAAATAACCTGCCTGGGTCAATTCCAGAGAAGATTCAAACTGGCTGATGGCATCTTCTCTGGTCTGACAGTCAATCCAGGCTGCAAGCTTGGTTGCAACTGTATAACTATCCCTTGGATATCTTTCAACAAGCGCCTGACGCATAGCATCTTCCGACCAGTCATAAGCCCACGCTGTATCAAAATAGGTGCAGCCTGCATCCATGAAAAGATCCACCATCTCCTTGACCTGCTCCACATCAATGGGAGAAGTCGTTTCACTGTCAGGATCCGCCCCTTCGATCCTTGGCAGACGCATCAATCCAAATCCTAATTTTTTATTTTCTTTCACCCTTTCACCCTCCTTATCAATTTTTCCCTTTCCCCTATTTCTACAGCTTTCAAAAATCATTCTTATGAGTTTTGAAATAAAGGAAGCATTTTAAACATTCTCATCCATACTTTCCTTCTCTGATAAACTGCAGGCAGGACTACCGCTGCCTCCAAAAGAAGTTTATTTCTACGTTTTCTTTTTTTCCTTTTTTTTACAGCTTCTATAGCCATCAGAGCCGCCATTTTATTCTGGATTTTTTCCTCTTTCAGCTTCAATCTCTCCATCTTATCCAGACGCAATTTTCTTTTCTTCTTCGGCTCATTTTTTCTGTCTTTATCTTTATTTCTTTTTTCCTTCATCGAAATTCATTCCTTTACTATTGTATAATTATAATCTAGTATCTCATGTTTATACAAGAAGAATATTAAAAACACCAAACATATTCTTCCCGTCTTATTCCATTATTTCCTTTTCTTCTATTTCTTTTAATACCTGACGGATTCCATCATATAACTTTTTCATCTTCCCATCAAAGTCGGTGGAATTATCAAGAATCACCCTGTTTGGATGATTCTCCCATGCTCTTAAGCTCTGATTGTCCACCTCAATTGCCTCATCTACAGTTTCCGTCCTGGCGGAATTATTATCACAAGTATAATACTCTTCAGCACCCTTTGCTGCTGTCTCAAGATGGAAAACCGCATCATACCAGCTCAGGCATTCATCTTCATCAAGGTTCAGCTCATCCAGAATATCTTTAAATACATCATCCGTCACATAAGCTTTATTATCGAGCATTCCTCTGTCATAAATAATCAGAATCGGTTTATCTGCAACCTCGGCAATCTCCTCACAAGCCTGCGCATACACCTTTTCTTTTTCCATCTGAAGATACATCTGCCATTTCTGATAGGAATTAATACCTTTACAAGTCCAGGGAGCAATCCCCCCTCCGATCAGCTGAGTGGCTGTCTCCGGCATAATCAAAATCTGATAACCGGAATCTTTTAATTCATCAAAAGCCCTGTTAATCGCCGTCGTCTTGCCACTGCAAGGTCCCCCTGTAATTACAATACGCACTACCTTGTAACCATTATCCAGATAATCCATTATAATCAAATACCTCCTCAAAAAGAGATTCAAGATCATACTCTTTTTAACTTCATCAGCATATTCTCTTTTTTTTATAATAACATATTAATTACAGATATTCTATTGTGTTATTCCGGGGAAAGAAAGGCGAAAGATAGAAAAGAAAAGGTCTATTTCCGGTAAGTAAATGGATGATTGGCTTATCATTCTTATATGTGATATACTTATGTGAAAATGGTTTTCTTCCTGAATCCATATGCTTTATTTACAATTCCTGTGAGATATAGAAAAGATGAAGCTTCTTAATCCTTTGAATTCATTGATGAAAAAGAATAAGTCAGCCCGACCAACTCATCCCCAGGCTATTAAACTTATCGAACTTTATCGATTTATAAAGTATATCCATTATTTGGATTCTTATATAGCTCGCAGTGATTACATGGATGAGTTGAAGAAATATGATGATACTCTGATTTTTTTTCAGAATCTGGAATCTTCCGATACTTTTTCGGAATTTCTTAAAAAACAAGGTTGGAAAACTGACCAATCTATTGACAGGATTCGAAGATTTTTAACTTATGTTAGAAATCTGTCATCCCATACCGGCAAAAAAAACGCTCAATTTCTTTCCAGTCATCTGGAGTCTGAAAAAGAATACCTGGATCATATTCTCGACCCCGTGGATTCCGAAATCATTCTGGATGAAAATCAACGCAAAGTCATACTGTCTGATGAAGATTACATGATGGTTATTGCAGGGGCCGGTGCGGGAAAGACTACGACTGTAGCGGCCAAAGTTCGTTACCTTGTAGAAAAAAAGGGAATAAAGCCAGATAAAATTCTTGTCATATCTTTTACCAATAAAGCTGTTTCCGAATTAAGACACCGAATAAACAGGAATTTAAATATTCCCTGTCCTATTGGTACTTTTCATGCGACAGGAAATACAATACTTAAAAGGAAATCTGAAGAGAAACTGAATATTGTGGAAGGTTCTACTCTTTATTTTCAGATTCAAAAATATCTATGTCAAACAGCATTGAAGGAGGAACGCACTGTCCATGACCTCATTCTCTTTTTCGGGACATATTTTGATTCCCCTTATGAAGGAAATGAGATTGAATCTTATTTTTATGATATTATCTCTTCAAATCATGAGACTTTAAAAAGTGAACTTGATGAATATCATAAGAAAGTAATCAATATCCGAAGTAAAAAAACTATGACCATTCAGGCTGAAATCCTAAGATCCAGAGAAGAAGTCGAAATAGCAAATTATCTCTATCTGAATGGAATTGACTATACTTATGAGGATATCTATCCCTATTATCTTCCCGGTACAGATAAACCCTATACTCCGGATTTTCATATAAAACAGGGACATCTCGATGCCTGGATAGAGCACTTTGGAATTACAGAAAGCGGATACAGCAGCCGTTATTCCCAGGAACAGCTCATAAAATATAAAACTGCAGCCAATCAAAAATACTATCATCATAAGAATCACGGCACTCCTTTGATTTTCACATACTCGACTTACTTAGATGGGAGAAGCAGAACAGATCATCTCAAAGAAAAACTGGAAGAAGCCGGTTTTGTCATGAATCCCCGGCCGGAAGGGGAAATAATTGCAAAGCTGACCGCCGGCCAACAAAGCAAATACGTCAGGAGACTGATCTCTTTATTAGTACGTTTTATTGAGAATTTCAAAACCAACGGTTATCAGCTTGAAGACTTTGATCGCATGAAGACCAGCACAGATAATGTAAGAAGCCATATTTTTTTGAATATCGCCAGAGATTGTTATATAGAATATCAACGATATTTGAAAAATAGCCACTCCATTGATTTTCAGGATATGATCAATGAATCAGCCAAGATGCTTAGAAAATACAAAGAAAGCGGTCAGAGTCTGCCTTTTGATTATATCATCGTAGATGAGTATCAGGATATTTCCCGCCAGCGTTTTGACTTGATCAAATCACTTCAGGAAATCAGTCATGCTAAAATTATAGCTGTAGGAGACGATTGGCAATCTATCTATGCATTCAGTGGATCAGATATTTCTCTATTCACCCAGTTTTCTAAAAAAATGGGCTACGCCAGTCAGATGACTATAGACCGTACTTACAGGAATTCACAGGAGCTTATTGATATAGCTGGCAGTTTTATTCAGAAAAACAAAAATCAGATATCAAAGTCTTTAATATCCAAACGTCATATAAAGAATCCGATTATCATTTATACCTATGATGCTTATGTAAAAAGGGATAAAAATGACCCTACAAGCGGTGTAGGATATGCCATAGCCAAATGTCTTGAAAACGTTATTGGACAGATTCTCACCAGCGCACAGGAAGAAAAAAGAATCGTAAGCAATATTTTATTGATCGGTCGATTTGGTTTTGATTCGCATCATTTGGAACATTCAAATCTATTTGAATACAATCGACATGGAAATAGTCTGACCTGCCTTAAACATCCAAAGGTAAAAATATTTTTCATGACAGCTCATGCATCTAAAGGTCTCGGCTATGATGAAGTGATTGTTCTGAATGGAAAAAATGATAAATATGGATTTCCTTCAAAGATTAAGGATGATCCTGTCTTAAGCTTTGTAGTCCATCAGGATTTTTCTATTGAATATGCAGAAGAAAGACGTCTCTTTTATGTAGCCTTAACCAGAACAAAGAACAGGGTATACTTTATCGCACCTGAGCAAAATCCATCTGAATTTCTTCTGGAATTAAAAAGAGATTATAAAAACGTCTCACTCCGCGGATACTGGAGTGAGGAAAATGCTTATGTAGGACTTCATTTTAAGGCGTGTCCCATATGCGGATACCCTTTAAGGCTGCGCTACAAACCTTCCATAGGTCTCCGTCTCTACATCTGCAGTAATGATCCGGAAATCTGTGACTTTATGACCAATGATTATGCAGGAGGAAGGCTTTCCATAAGAAAATGTAATCGATGCAAAGACGGGTATCTTATTGTTCGTTCAACGAGAGATAAATCCCATTATTTTCTTGGCTGTACTAACTATAAACCCGGAGGTAAAGGATGTAATAATACAAAGAACAGGTAAATGAATTAATGTCTATAAGCAAAAGAACAAAACAATTATTTAATTAGATAAGGATGGTAATTATACTATGAATTATAAAGCAGCCGACAGGCTCAATCTCTTTCAGACAGGAATCTTCGCAGCTATGGATGAAAAAAAAGAAGCACTCATTGCTTCAGGGCGTGATGTCATAAATCTTTCTATCGGTACACCCGATTTCAAACCGGCCGACCATATTATTGAGGCAGTCAGCCAGGCAGTAAAAGATCCTTTCAATTACCGCTATTCTCTGACCGATACTCAGGAAGTCCTGGAAGCCTTAGTGTCCTATTATAAAAACCGCTATCAGGCCGAAATTCATGCAGATGAGATTACCGGTGTACACGGAACCCAGGAAGGAATGGGCCACCTGGGCCTTGCCATGACAAATCCCGGTGATATCGTTCTTCTTCCGGATCCCGGCTATCCTATCTATGAAGCCGGAGCACTTTTAGGTCAGGCAGAGATCTATTACTATGGACTGGTAAAAGAAAACAACTTTCTTCCTGACATGAAAGAGATTCCCCAAGATATACTTGAGAAATCAAAATTTATCGTGCTGTCATATCCATCAAATCCGGTTGGTGCATCTGCACCAAAAGAAATGTATCTTGAAATGATCGAGCTGGCTAAGAAATATGGTTTCTTTATTATAAATGATAATGCCTACTCCGATATTATATTTGACGGTAGGGAAGGATTCTCTTTCCTCTCCCTTCCCGGAGCAAAAGAAGTCGGAGTCGAATTTTTCTCCTTATCTAAAAGCTTCAATCTTACCGGTTTACGTCTATCTTATCTGATTGGAAATAAAGACATAATCGATGCACTAAAACTTTTAAGAAGCCAGTATGACTTTGGGATTCCCTATCCTGCACAAAAAGCAGCCCTGGCCGCTTTAACCGGACCTATGGACGAAGTCCATTTACAATGCTTGGAATATCAAAAACGACGCGATGCTCTCTGCGGCGGATTAAGAAAAGCCGGATGGAATGTACCGGATTCCCATGGTACCATGTTTGTCTGGCTTCCCGTTCCCGAAGGTTACACTTCTGTCTCTTTTATCGAGACTTTGATGGATAAAACCGGCATCATTGGGACTCCAGGAACCGCTTTCGGACCACGTGGTGAAGGTTATATTCGATTTGCCCTGGTAAGGCCTGCAGATGAAATGGCAGAAATAGCAGAAAAGATTGGTTCAATCCTTTAAATTCTTTATAATAAAATAAGACCGCTATTCCTGAGTTTTTACAATTTCTGAAATAGCGGTCTTTAAGTCTTTTTAAGCTTTTTTATTTTATTCTTATCTCTTATTCTTTTTTAGGCTTCTTCTTTACTTCTTAACTTTTATCTCTGTTTTTTATTCTTACTCCTTATCCCTCTTCTTTCTCTGTCTTTTATTTATCCTCTTCATCTTCCTTAATTGTTTCGGAAGAATCTTTCGCAGGCTGACTTTCATCATGATCTTTTATAATATCAACTGAATCCGGATTTTCCCTTTCCCTATTTACTACATCTGATTTTACCGGATTCGAATTCTCTGAATCTGGTTTTATTGAATCTGAGTTCTCCTGGCCTAAATTCATAATATCTTCTTTTTTATAGTGGATGGCCATTTCCACTGCTTTCATTTCTTCTTCAGCAAGAGTCATCTTACAGGACCCAGCCTGGATTTCTTTCAGATATACATGGCATCCTGCTCGATTATGGATAATATTTAGTACAAATCCATTATCGCTGCTATTTAACAAGGCAAGTGCAAAACTGATGCTTCCTCCATTAAAAGATCTGGAAGGACTAAATGCGTTATAATGATAGATACCTATCTTGTTATAGCTTCTTCTCACCATATCATAGATAATCTCAATCTGTTCATCATTATCCTTCTGTCCTTCCTTGAGAACATCAATTTCTCTGAATCTCTTATAAATCGTATATTCAAGATTCTTACCACTTTCTCCTGTCATAAATTCCATATACCTTTTTCTTATCTTCAGGTAGTCTAACAAGAGGAAAAACAAAGTGATAATCAGAATCACTGTCATTATAGTTACTGCAATAATAAAGGTATCAAGTTTCATATTAAAAAAAGTTAAAATTTTACTACTATCCATTGAAAATACCTCTGCTGCTCTTATCATTCAAAATATCTACATAGTAAACAGTATTAATAATCTTCTTATCTTTACTCTTTACTACATCATCACTAAAGTTGTTTGATGTTTATAAATGAAGGGGCAAATTCACATATTGCTTAAAGACTCTGGAGAAATTCTATAATTCTTTCAAACTCCTCTTTAGAGAAAAAGTCAATTTCAATCTTTCCCTTATTATTCTTGTTATTCTTAATAACAACCTTGCTGCCGATAATCTCTTTTAACTTTTCTTCGTATACTTTTAAATCAGAATCATTACCGGTTTTTTCATTTATTTCTTTGTCTTTACCCTTATCAATCTGATCAAGAACTTTCTTTACAAGCCTTTCTGACTCTCGAACACTGAGATTTCCATCTCTGATTTTCAATGCTGTTTTATATTGGATCTCCTTATCTTCTATCGCAAGCAGGGCCCTCCCATGACCATAAGTAATCTGGTCTTCCATAATAAGGTTCTGTATTCTCTCATCCAGTTTTAACAATCTCATTATGTTAGCAATGGCTGTTCTGCTTTTTGAAACGCTTGAAGCAATTTCATCCTGCTTTAACTTATATTCTTTTTTTAACACTTGATAAGCCTGGGCTTCTTCTATGGGATTCAGATTTTCTCTCTGAAGATTTTCAATCAGTGATATCTTTAGAGTATCACTATCATTATACTCCCTGATAATGACAGGTACCTCTTTCAAATTTGCTTCTTTACTGGCTCTCCATCTTCTCTCACCGGCTATAATCTCATAATAATCACCCTTTTGCTGCACAAGAAGAGGTTGAATCAAACCATACTTTCTGATAGAGTCTGCCAATTCTTCAATCCCTTCTTCATCAAATTGCTTTCTGGGCTGATTTCTATTTGGTTCGATCTTATTAATATCAACCAGAATCTGCTGCCTGTTTGCGGACTCATCCTTATCACTTTTTATTTTTTCTGTGTCACCTTTCCTTTTCGATACCTTCTTTCCTGTTAGAACTTCCTGGCCTTCATTTACTTGTTCCGGATTACTATCTTTTCTCTTATTATCCTTTGGAATTAGAATATCCAGACCTCTTCCAAGCCCTTTTTTAACAGCCAACTAAAACTCCCCCTTTTTCCAAATGATATAACTTAACCTGACAGAATAATGGTTTTCTTATATTAAATATTCTCCTCTTCCTTTTCTATCACTTCATCCGCAAGCAGATGATATGCCTCTGCACCTGTAGACTTTTTATCATACAAATTTATTGGAAGCCCATGACTTGGCGCTTCTGCCAATCTTACATTTCTGGGAATAATAGTCTTATATATGTTTTGTTTCAGATTATCTTTGACATTTTCAACTACCTGCAAAGATAAATTGGTTCTGGCATCATACATTGTAAAAACGACACCTTCAATATATAAGTCAGGGTTCAAATTCTCCTGAATCAATTCAATTGTATAAATCAATTGAGATAAGCCATCTAAAGCATAAAATTCACATTGAATTGGAACTAATACCGAATCTGAAGCAGTCATTGCATTTACAGTAAGCATTCCCAAAGCCGGTGGGCAGTCGATTATGATAAAATCATAAAGAGACCTGATTGGTGCCAGCTTTTCTTTTAGAATATACTGCATATTAGGAACTGTAATCAATTCAATTTCTGCCCCTGCCAGGTTTCTGTTCGCCGGTATCAGATCCAGATTTCCAAAACAACCTTCTACTTCATTAATAGATTCTTCAATTGATATTTCATCTCTTAAGACCTCATAGATTGTTTCTTCCATTTCGTTCTTATCAAATCCTAACCCACTGGTTGTATTCCCCTGAGAATCCATATCAATTACAAGTACTTTTTTTCCTTTTTCAGCAAGACAAGCCGAAAGATTTATAGAAGTTGTTGTTTTGCCCACTCCTCCTTTCTGGTTTGCCACTGCTATCATTCTACTCATAGGAATTCCTCCCTTCTGATATATCTGTCTTTTCCAGACAGACATCACAAAGCATATTATAACATAATCTATCTGAGATTTCATTGAAATGTTTCACGTGAAACATTTTATAATTATTTTAGTTATCCCGGCAATACACGTCCATCTTCTCTTTCTTTAAAAATATTGTAATACTACGATATATGCATGCTAATCATTATTTCTTTTATTCTTTATACTCTTATATTTTTTTGTTTCACGTGAAACAATTATGGATAATAATAATCAAAGGCTGACGCTTTATCCAATAATAGCGTCAGCCTTTGCTATACTTTTATTATTTCTCTTCAGTAGGATACATCATATTAACTTATGTGAGAAGTATTATAAATAGTAATCCTATTTATTATTACTTCAGCTATATCCGTGAAATAATATGATTTTAAATCATATCAGTAATCTTACTTTTTACTACATCTGTTCAGGACACTGAATTCCCAAGAGATCTAAACCATCTTTAAGAGTGTTCATGGTGGCCTTAACTACTTTCAATCTGGCATACTTTATATTCTCATCTTCAACATTGATCTGACAGTCATGATAGAATTTATTAAAGTGCTGTGCAACAGACATAACGAATCTGGAAATAATAAAGGGTTCATATTTTTCGGCAGCATCTTTAACTACATTTGGAAATCTTTCAATGTCTTTAATAAGATTCATAGTGGACTCTTCGGTGAGTACCTTATAATCAATATCCTTCAGATTATCTTTTGTTACCTGGCCGGCTTTTCTAAAGATACTTGCACATCGTGCATAGGTATATTGAACATATGGACCTGTCTCACCATCAAAGTTAAGTATCTTATCCCAGTTAAAGATTACATCTTTAATTCTCTGATTATAAAGATCATTAAAGATAATAGCTCCTACCCCAACCATTTTAGAGACTTCTTCTTTATCCGGAAGGTTGGGATTCTTTTCGTTAATTATCTCATAGATTTTACTTATGGATTCATGGAGTATTTCTTCAGCATAGATTACGTTTCCGCTTCTCGTGGACAGCTTACCACCTTCCATGCTTACCAATCCATAGGGAATATGATCTAAATCTTTGTACCAGTCATAACCTAACAATTCAATTACTTTAAATACCTGAGCAAAATGAAGTTTCAGTTCCAGACCGGTGACGTATAAGCATTTATCAAAATGATAAGTATCCTTACGATAAAAAAGAGCAGCCAGGTCTCTGGTAGCGTAGATACTGCTTCCATCTTTTTTTGTGATAAGACAAGGAGCCATATTATATTCATCCAAAGGAACAATGTAAGCCCCGTCACTTTCTACTAGAAGATTATGCTCATTTAAAAGATCAACGACATCTTTCGTCTTATCTCTGTAAAAGCTCTCTCCCGTAAAGTGATCGAATTCCATACCAAGCAAATTATAGATTCTTTTATATTCAACCAGACTGATATCTTTGAACCACTGCCAAATAGAAAGAGCTTCTTCATCACCTTGTTCCATTTTTACAAACCATTCCCTGGCCTGATCATTTAATGAAGGATCCTTCTCAGCTTCCTCATGGAATTTGACATAAATAGCCATCAACTCTTCTATGCCTTTTTCTTCTACTTCTTTTTCAGATCCCCACTTCTTATATGCAACAATCAGCTTTCCAAACTGGGTACCCCAATCTCCCAGATGATTGATTCTTTCCACATGATATCCTAACTTACTGAATATTTTGTAAAGAGAATTACCTATAATAGTAGTTCTCAGATGACCGACATGAAAGTTCTTTGCCACATTAGGAGAAGAATAATCGATGCAGACTGTTTTTCCGTCACCCTCATGGGACGAACCATAATTATCCTTGCAAATAGTCTCCATAAGGGATTTCACGTATTCCTCTTTTGCCAAAAAGAAATTGATGTAGGCTCCTACATTTTCTACTTTCTCAAAGATATCATATTTTTTCCCTATAATACTTTCTGTCACCCTTTGAGCTATTATATTAGGGGCTGTTTTATATTCCTTAGCCAGACGGAAGCATGGAAATGCATAATCTCCCATGTTATTTTTCTTTGGGACTTCCAACATCTCAAATATGTCTTCCTTACCTATTACTTCAATCTCCCTGGAGATAATCTCAACTATTTTTTCTTTCATTTTATAAATCCCTTCATTTCTCAAAATTCATTAGATAAATTATATGTCATTACAAATTTTACTCCTTCAATCTGATTATTCAAATCGCAGTCATAACTGATGCTGACAGTATAGGATTCTTTATCCTCATCCTTATCTTTAGAGTCTGCAACTTCCAATAAAAGCATAGATACATTATGTTTTTTTGTCAACATATCTATCTGATCCATTATTTGGGAAACTATAAAGTCTGATGTACTCTCCTCAAAAATAATCTTCCTGCTATTGTATTCACTCAGGATTTCCAAAGGCGGCTCCCTTTTTAAATAATAATCTGTTATAGCACTCAGATTATCTGTCATATCCGTACTGCTTTTAATTCTTCTTTTTTCAGATTTGGCAACCAGCTCATCAACATCTCTGAGAAAGTCCATAATTTCATTCATTCTTTCTTCGAGACTTTCAATCTCCCTGTTGATATCTGTTAGTTTTTGATTCAGCTCTTTTTCTTTATCACTCTTTTGACTTTCTTTCAATTCAGACAGATTAAGAGGCGAAAAATACTTTCTGGCGTCACCATGTTCGTTAGAAGGAAATAAGGTACGATCTCTTCTTTCTATTTCTACCCTGATCTGGGTAGCATCCGCTTCCAGTTCATCTTTCTTTTCGGATAGAATCAAATACTCATTAGAAAGGTGTTTCTTCAGATTTGCACGGAACTTTTTCAGTTTCTCCTTATCATCTGCATAATGGCTGATATAATCCTCCAGACCACCTTCATTGATTTGCTTCATATTTTCAATACTAATATCACTCATAGACATCTCCGGCAGAAAAAGTTTATATTATAAAAATAAAACAATAGATAGCTATCACCGATTGCATGCAGCATC
>CADBME010000106.1 GCA_902795715.1 uncultured Lachnospiraceae bacterium
GATACCGCTATGAAAAAGATAATCATCAACATTCAGGTTGCCGTCTGCATCCTGATCACAAGCATCCTTATGCTGGTTCTGCCTCTGGCCTCTGCGAGCTGGAAGGTAGGCGGGAAATCAGAATCGGTAAAAAACAGCGGCTTGAAAATCATGGGAGAGTTACTGAACAAATCGGTATTCGGACAGGATGGATCCAAAACTGTATTTTTCCGGATTGCCGTATTGATCTTTGTCACCCTTACATTGATCATGCTGATCGTCCACCTTATAACCGCTGTGATTTCCATTTTCGCCAGACAAAAGAGACTGGCCGGCATTCTCTTTTCCGCTATCCCCATGGGGACCTTTCTCTTAGGATTTATCCTCTACATTCTTCAGGCTTCCTCCTGTCTAAAAAAGATACTTGGACAGGGAGCTGAAGGAGTTCATGCAGGAGTCGGCATCGGATTTATCATCTGCCTGATCTTTATGATTCTGATCCTGGTGGAAGAAATCTTCCTGGTAGGCCGGCTTACCGCGGATGCTTCCGGAAAGAAAAGAAGAGATCGGGAACCGGTTGATTACGGATACCCCGGCTCCGGCAGGGATGGATATGGTGAAGAACCCTATCCGGCTTACGGAGAACCGTCTTATAGTGAGCCGGCTTACAGGGAACCGGCTTATGACAATCCGGCTTACAAAGAGCCTGCCTACGGAGAAGGAGCCTACAGAGAGCCTGCTTATGGTGAAGGAGCCTATGGTGATTCTTATGGTGCATCATACAGTGATAAGGCTTACCGCGAGCCCGGTCCTGCAGCTCCTGATTATCCAAGAGAAGCAAGACCGGATTACGAGAGTGGATACACAGAGACAGCGATCGTTCATCCCGGTCGTTCCGACGCATCCATGGGAGAGCAGAGCCTGCGCTGTCTGAGCGGAGAGTATGAGGGAGCGGTCCTTCCTCTCAAATTCAGGGAAACCATGTATATCGGAAGAGACCACAATATCTGCAATGTCATCCTGAACAATCCCCGGGTCAGCCGAAAGCATTGCAGCGTACAATATGATGTGTCCACAGACACTTTTAAAGTTGTAAATTATTCCAAAAACGGTGTTTTTGTTGAAGGACAGAGATTGGAGACAAACCGTCCCTATCAATTCCCCCACGGAACCATCTTAAAAATCAGCGATGCCGATTTATTCCAGCTGCTTTGATAAAATAGCAGTTTTGGGGAAAGGAAATGAAATTCCATGAAAGATGACAGCACATCCAAGAGGGGAAGAGATTCTTCCGCTTCGGGAAAATCGGGCGGATCCAGATTATATATATCGGGAATGGGATACACTGCGCCTAAATACCGGAAGGAAGAAGCGGAAACTCCCCCTGACTACAAGACAGGTTCCGGAGGCTTCTCCATCCATATGCGGGCCAAAACTCCCGGGCCTTCTTCCGGAAAGTCATCCTATATTTTTTCAGCAGATTATGGTTCTGCCGGCACATCCTCTTCCGGAAGAGGCGAAAGCGGATACGGCGCTTACATGGATTATGGAAGCGGGGAAGCTTACAGGGATTATGGCTATTCGGGAAGGGAAGAGGGTGGAAGCTTCAGAGGCTTTGAAGGATACCGGGAAATCAGTTATGAGGACGGTAAAACCATAGCCTATGGCATGGACAGTCATGGTGCTTCCTTCACGGCGGATCCTTCCACCCTGGGAATCATCCTTGTTGATAAAAGCGATGGCATGAGGGAAATCACCCTGTCAACCGTGAGAAAAAGCGTGGTTCTTCTGGGCCGGGATCGGGATAGCGTGGACATTTTGATCCAGACCCGGTCCGTTGGCCGCTGTCACGGAAGTTTCCGCTACCAGGATGGCGCCTACTATTACTGCGATGAGAACTCTACCAATGGCACTTACTATCTCAATAACGGAAATTATGTCCGGGTTGAACCCGACCGCCTGATCGGTCCCCTCAGGGAAGGTATGACTTTTCTTCTGGGAGGGAACCGGGCTGACAGCAGTCCCGAACATGAATCTGTTCTCATGATCATTACCGGACGCAGCAAGGAGTACCCTTATACCAAGTTTGCCCTGAATGAGCAGCAATATACTATAGGCCGGGGTTCCGACTGTGATATTGTCTTTGACCAGCCATCGGTATCCAGACACCACGCCCGTGTTTATTATTATAACAATCGATATGTGATCGAAGACACAGGAAGTCACAATGGTGTTTTCCTGAATGGTATCAAAATACGCAGGTCAGCCTACCTGAATGAGAAGGACATTATTCAGATTGCCGGGAAAATTATTATCTACTCCTGCAACATGCTTTTCTGTCAGACGGCCACCACCGGAATACAGCTTACGGTAAACCAGCTCTATAAGAAGGTAAATCACGGCAAAAAAACTATTCTCAAAAATGTCAACTGCAATATAGAAAGCAATGAATTTGTCGCCATCGTCGGAGGATCCGGCGCCGGAAAATCAACCCTCTTAAAGGCTCTGGGCGGCTATGACCAGGACTATATCGGCAATGTCCTTTTCAATGGTATTCCCCTTCGAAAGTACTACCATGTCCTGAAAAATATTATCGGATATGTTCCCCAGGAAGACATCGTCTTCGAAAACCTTTCCCTTCGGAAAATGCTCTTTTATACTGCGGAAATGAAAATGGAAAAGGGAACGACCAAGAAGGAGATCGACAAACGTATCCGGGAAGTGCTGGCACTTGTGGAACTGTCCGAACACCAGAATACCATGATCCGCAACCTGAGCGGAGGCCAGAAGAAGAGGGCCAGCATAGCGGTGGAGCTCCTGGCTGATCCCGGTATGTTTTTCCTGGATGAACCCACATCCGGTCTGGATCCCGGAACCGAGCAGAAGCTGATGCGGGTTCTGAACCGCCTTTCCAAGACCCAGGGAAAAACCATTGTCATGGTAACCCACACCACACAAAGCCTTGAGCTGTGTGACCGGATCATGTTTATGGGAAAGGGCGGCAGACTGTCCTTCTTCGGGACACCCAAGGAAGCTCTGGATTTCTTCCATACCGACAGCCTTGTAAACATCTACAACATGCTGGAGGAGAATACGGACTACTGGGCAGACCAGTTCGAAAGATATAATTATTCCGACTCCTTTAATCCGGTTCCCAACAGCGAGCATATAAAGAAGACAAAACAGATTTCTTTTATCCGGCAATTGAGCATACTGACCACAAGGTATATGAACCTGATCATGAACGACCATGCCAGGCTTTTCCTCCTCTTTATCCAGCCGGTCATCATAACCTTCCTGATCAAGGTGGTGGCCAGCAAAGACCTTTTTACTTATTTTGAGCCGACCAATCAGATTATGTTTACCTATACCTGTTCGGCCATCTGGGTGGGTATATTCAACACCATACAGGAGGTGTGCAAGGAAAGAGCCATCCTCAAAAGGGAATACATGTCAAACCTCAGGCTGACCACCTATATCATGTCCAAATACTTTGTCCAGCTTCTGATTTCCATGCTGCAGGCTCTGATTTTTACCCTTTTATTCCTGCTTTTATGTGGAAAGAACCTGGACCAGACCGGAGCCGGTCTCATGATATTCCTGACAACCTGGCTGACTATTTATACATCATCCGCCATGGGACTGCTGGTATCCTCCATGATGAAAAACAGTGACCGCGCCATGGCCATGAGTCCTTTCCTTTTGATTATACAGCTCCTCTTTTCCGGAGTCCTCTTTAAACTGAAAGGTATGTCCAAACTGATTTCCGTATTTACCATCAGCCGCTGGTCAATCGGATCCCTCGGAAACAATGTGAATATCAACAATCTGCCTTCTCAGTATGAATACCTGGACAATGTAACGGAAAGTATGTATACCCACGATATGGGTCATCTGGTGCAGAGCTGGGGAATGATGCTGGTCTTTATCCTGGTCTTTGCCCTGCTCAGTATAAGCTTCCTTCAGAGTGTATCGAAGGACCGTTAAAGCTATTATCTAAAGCCAATAGAAGGAGACAAGTATGTTATATAATGATGAACCAACAAAGGTATTGCCCCGGCTTGCCCCAAAGGGAAAGGTAATCGGATGGCTTGTTTGTATTGAA
>CADBME010000107.1 GCA_902795715.1 uncultured Lachnospiraceae bacterium
GGTTTAAAAACTCATTTAGTTCCTTTTCTGTCCATTCCCGATCAAAGAAGTTTTCTGAGATAACGATAATGGCAAATTCTGCTTTTTGAACTCCCTCAAGAATTTTAGCTTTCCAATTGTCACCCCATTCAAGCGTATCTTTATCATAAAAGATTTGTATTCCAAGTTTGTCAAGGGACTCCTTTAGTTGGTTCACATAATCGATTTTATCAGCATTAGCGTGCGAAATAAAAACATCATAGAGTGCGGAATTCCTATTATCAACACGGCTTGTTTGATTGTTATGTGCCTCATATCTCATAAGCCGTTCATAATAAGTTCTTGCCGGGTTCAATAAAAACACTATGCTCGGACAATCATCATACCAAGTAACTTGGATAAAGCCATGGTCGCTTAATTCTTTTATTATCCCCCACAGGATATCTTGCTCTTTCTCAGAAGCATTGTTGTATTTATTGGATAAAAACTCTGAAGGACTATCTGAATCAAGCAATTCATAAAGCAGTTCTTCTGCATTTGAGGGAAGCTTATAAAAATTCAAATCAACACCTCATTTCAGTTTTTCACATAAGGGCATGATTTCGCTGGGCTTTTGGACGATCTTTTATTGTGAGAAAAACTATACCAATCTATTTGCGCTCAGTATATACTTTGGATTACACTCTTCAAAAGCCATCTTATAAACAGGGACATTCAATTGGTTTCCAATATTTATCAACTGATTCGTATCCTTATCAGGGCACTTCATTCCTATGTAGATTTCCTTAGGATTAGCTTCAACAAAAGGGACACCCACAGCGTTTGAGGCAGTAGTACACCTAAACTCATTCTCATAGTTCCATGAAGTGTGCTTAACATTACTAAGGAGAAGTGATGCATAAACAATTCTTAGATCATTTACTACTGTCTTTTTTGTTCCAGACTCTATGTTATTGTCAATCGTTTTACAAGTTTTCTGCGCAAAGCTATACATCAAACTAGTAATATCAAGTCTTTCATCCGAATACTGCACAGGAAAAGTACAGCTGCTCAACTGTGAGTTGTTTTTCATATCATAAGAAACACAAAATCCAGTATGATTATTACTATAGTGAGCCCACATAGGCATCGACTGAACACCATTTGCAGAAAGAGAAGTTGATTGGATAAATGTTGTAAAATCATTAATCAATTTGCCGCCTACATGCTTCAGCCGGTCTATTGCGGAAAGTTGATTCGCATCATAATAAAAAGCCTTGCTGTCAAAAGGGTCATTGAAGCTAGCGATATCAGATAAATAAATCTTGCGATTCTCTAAAGTTTCAAATTTCTTGTTATTTAACTCATCATCTCCAGATAATGAGTAGTATTTAAAAAGGGTATCGGGTATGTATAACCGTATGATCTGATATAAGGTATTAAACATTTCAGTTTGAACTGCCCCATCTTCAGATTGGCATAGAAAATACATCATTTTAAAATAGTCAATTGGGTATTCCTTAATCCATTGTTCACGATTCCAATTCTTTTCGTCAACCGGCGGTTCCAAGGATATATCGTAATGTAAGTCTTCAATTTTCAAAGGAATATCACCTCATTTTAGATTTCCATAAACTATTATTCTTTTGCTTGATCCATCGGTATAACATTTGTATTTAAGAATTCATCCGTTTTCATAATCGTAGCAAATGATAATGGTGAAGTTTTGAGTAAGAATCCTTTACCGCAATTCGGAATAAGGCTTCTTTCTTCGCCATTAATGATTATTCTCCATTCGTTTTGATCCTTGTATTTTATGGATTTTACAAAATACCTATCCAACACACTGCCAGTTGTGTGATACTGAGAAAAGTCGCTATAGTCATTCAAATCCCTATACAGGATTCTCCCTGAATCACAGGCTATCATTTGTCCGGTATCATCTGTAACAGACCTGATACGAGAAATCAATTCTGAAATATACGTTAATAGAACATAATCTCCAAAAGGTCGAACAGCATTCTTAAACCGTTCTGTAAAATAGTACTTTTGATCATCGTGCAATTCTACTACTTCCTCAGTTAATGCAGCAGCACAAAACATCAGCAAGATAGTATCATTAGGAAAATAGTTAATTACTGAAGTTGGATGAGGAAGACCTTCTAATATATCTTTTCCGTTTTCATCTATGAGTTGAACTTTGGTCGGGTCAATAGGAATACAGCCCTCCATTGAATCTCCTCGATAGTCAGTTCCGTCATCGCGATAGTTTTGAATACTATTGAAGAATATATCTCCATTGATTAACTGTTTTAAATGCTCTTTTTTGCCGAATTTTGCAATCATAATTTTTTGTGATATCATCATTTCACCTTTCACACAAAGGCAGGATTTCGCCGAGTTTTTGGACGATGTGTTCTATTCTATTAATTTCTTAGATTTACAATTATCAGAATATATTCTTTATTAGTCTTTCGGTACCAGATATTAGTTCTTCGACTTCGTCTTTTGTGGGTTCTCTATCCTTTTTATGGTCGCACAAATTACGTAAATCGCCTAAGCGCTGAATTCTCCGCCATTCGATCGTATCATATGCGACATCCTTTAAACTATCGTTGTAATCCGCAATAGAAGGGCTCTTTTTCTTAATAGTAATA
>CADBME010000108.1 GCA_902795715.1 uncultured Lachnospiraceae bacterium
ATCATTGTTAGAATATCATTGAATAACAATTATAGGGATCAGTTGCTTTCACAAAAAGGAGGAGTTATCATGGCAGAAAAGAAAAGGACCAGAATGCAGGCAATCGATGATACCATGCTTGAAAACGTCAGTGGTGGTGTTTCCGGAAGCGATATCTCTCTGGGGAACATTGCATCTAATGTCGTGGATAATATTACCAATCAGGCAGAGTCTATGGTTAAAAATGTGGATCCCGGCAAGGTGCTTGATGAGATTAAAGATAATTTTAACAAAGAAACAGATAGAATTGCGACCGGCATAATCCTTAATTCGGGAGATCCAAGAAATGCCTGACGGGCTTAGAAAAATATTTTTGACCTAATCGGTTTTTTGTGATATGGTTAATAAACGAATGTAAGAGAAAGTCGGATTCAGATAAGAATCCGGCTTTCTTTTAGCGCTTTGATTTGTTTGCGCTTTCATCCCGATTCACTGATCCCGATAGCAGGCCGAAAGCTGCTTTCGGGAGGTCCGGACCCGGACGACCGAATCAATGATTACTAAAGTGATTATAGACGGAAAATGAAATAAGAAGATTGGAAATGATTTTGGAGAGGATATGAGAGAGATATACTTTGACAATGCGGCAACTACCATGGCTTTCCCCGAGGTTCGCAAGAGGATGGATGAGATTCTGACAGAAGAATATGGGAATCCTTCCTCCATGCACCGAAAGGGTTTCCTTGCCGAGCAATGCGTGACCGAGGCGCGAAGGTTGATTGCCAGAACCCTGAAGGTGGATGAGAAAGAGATCTTTTTTACATCGGGTGGTACCGAGGCAAATAATCTGGCCCTGATCGGCACAGCCCTGGCCGGACGAAGAAAGCGCCGTCATATCATAGCCAGCGCGATTGAGCACGCATCCGTTTACAACACCCTGTCATTTCTTGAAGAAGAAGGATTTGAGATAAGCTGGCTTCCGGTCGATGAAAAAGGTGTGCTGGATCCGGAAGATGTCAGGAAGGCCCTTCGTGAGGACACCCTTCTCGTTTCTGTAATGAAGGTAAATAACGAGATCGGATCCATTCAACCTGTGGAGGAGATCGGAAAGATCATCAAGGCATATGACCCGGCTATTCTTTTTCATACCGATTGCATCCAGGCTTACGGCAAGATGCCCTGTCTGCCCCGCAGATGGAAAGCAGATATGATTTCCGTCAGCGGGCATAAGATTCACGGGCCCAAGGGAATCGGATTCCTTTATATCAAAGACGGAACAAAGATCCGTCCTGTCCTGTATGGGGGAAATCAGCAGAAGGGCATAAGGTCCGGGACCGAGAATGTTCCGGGTATTGCCGGTCTTGCTGTGGCTGCAGATCTCATGGACCGTCATCAGAAAGAACACCAGGACAAGATCCGCGAGGTGAAAGATCATTTTCTGAATCGGGTTGCCGGGGAAATAGAACGTACCAGAAACAATTCCGGACAGGCTCCCCACATTGCCAGCCTCAGTTTTCCGGGCATCCGAAGCGAAGTCCTCCTTCACGCCCTGGAGGAAAAGGGGATCTATGTGTCCGCCGGTTCCGCCTGCTCTTCCAATAAACCGGAAGTTAGCGGAACCTTGCAGGGAATCGGGCTTGGTAAAGAGTATTATGAATCCACCCTGCGCTTTTCTTTTTCGGTTTACAATACGGTTGAAGAAGCGGATATATGTGTGGAGGCTCTCAAAGAACTGGTTCCTGCCTTACGCCGTTTTACCAGAAGATAAGCTGCAGGTCTGCCATGGACATCCATTGATTTGGACAGATCCGGTCGGTATCTGAATCCCGGTCAGGCAGACAAATGAATGAAATGGAGTATTGGAAAAATGGATTATAAAGCATTTTTGATTAAGTATGCCGAGATTGGCCTTAAGGGGAAAAACAGGGGGAGGTTTGAGGATGCCCTGGTGACCCAGATGCATTTTGCCATCGACCCGGTGGGAGATTTTACAATCCGGAAGGAATCCGGGAGAATCTTTGTGGAATCCGGTGGAAGCTATGATTACGATGAGCTGGTGGAAGCTCTCTCCGGCGTGTTCGGAATCTCCAGCTTTTGCCCGATCGTGACGGTGGAGGAGAAAGAATTTGACCGGATTGCAGAGATGGCCTGCGATTATGTGGAAGCTTCCTACGACAAAAAAGACTTTTCCTTCAAGGTCATGGTTCGAAGAGGAGACAAATCTTTCCCCATGCAGTCCATGGAAGTGGCTGCCGCTGTAGGAGAAAGGCTGTTGGAGCGATTTGATACCCTTCGTGTGGATGTTCATGATCCGGAGGTCTACCTGACTATTGAGATCCGGGATAAGGTTTATATTTATTCCAGAGAGCTTCCGGGACCGGGTGGTATGCCGGTGGGAACCAACGGAAGGGGAATGCTTCTCCTTTCCGGCGGGATCGACAGCCCGGTAGCCGGTTATATGATCGCCAAAAGAGGAGTCCGCCTTTGTGCTGTTTATTTCCACGCGCCACCCTATACCAGCGAGAGGGCAAGGCAGAAGGTTATTGATCTGGCCCGGATCGTGGCAAAACATGCCGGTCCCATTCATCTTTACGTTGTTAACTTTACGGATATTCAGATGGAGATATACCAGAAATGTCCTCATGATGAGCTGACCATTATCATGAGAAGATATATGATGAAGATTGCAGAGCATTTTGCAGGCCTGGAAGGCTGCCAGGCCCTGATTACCGGGGAAAGCATAGGCCAGGTGGCCAGTCAGACCATGCAGAGTCTTTTCTGCACGGACGACGCTTCCACCCTTCCGGTATTTCGGCCCTGTATCGGACTCGATAAAAATGAGATTATTGAACTGTCCGAGAAAATCGGAACCTACGAGACATCCATCCTGCCTTACGAAGACTGCTGTACTATTTTCGTGGCCAAACACCCGGTGACCAAGCCCAGGCTTGACGTGATCAAAAAATCGGAACGAAAGCTGGCAGCCGGCATCGATGAATTGATGGACAAGGCTCTGTCAACTGCAGAGATGATAAAGATCCATTACAGATAGATTGAGAACCTGCCTATACAGCCGGGTCTTCGATAATGTAATCTTTGATGGCATCCAGAATATTATCCATATTTTCTTCCGAATTGTGGATGTTGAGGGTGATGGGTTTCATAATATCCAGACTGAAGATGCCCAGAAGTGATTTGGCATCGATTACATAACGGCCTGAAACCAGATCAAAATCTGCGTCGAAGGGATTGATGATATTCACAAATGCTTTTACTTTATCAATAGAATCCAATAAGATTGTTACAGTTTTCATATAATGACCCCCTGATGGAATGGTAGAAAAGAAATAAAATAGCTATGGAAATGTTGCTCAAATATTATAAATATTTCTGTTATTTTACTATTCCAGCCATAAAAAGTCAATAAGAGGTATCTATGCGGGATCGAGTCCGAAGTGCGGCATTTCTCACACTTGGCTGCAAAGTCAACCAGTATGAGACAGATGCCATGAAAGAATTGCTGATCGATGAGGGATGGGAGATCGTTGATTTCACGGAAAAGGCAGATGTCTATGTGATCAACACCTGTTCCGTAACCAATATGGCCGACCGGAAGAGCCGGCAGATGATCCGGAGGGCCAGAAGAAAGACGGCCGACGCAGTGATCGTAGCCTGCGGCTGCTATGTTCAGAATGAAAAAGGGCAGGAAGATGCCCTGTCCCAGGCGGATATTCTGATCGGAAATAACCGGAAAAAAGACATCGCCCTCATTCTGGAGGACCACTTCAGGAAAAAAGAAAAGAAGGAAATGTTTTTTGTCGATGATATTATGAAGGAAAAGGACTATGAAAGTCTGTCCCTGTCCAGGGTGGAAGGCCATACCCGGGCCTTTTTGAAAATCCAGGACGGCTGCGACCAGTTCTGTTCCTACTGCATCATACCCTATGTCCGGGGGAGAATTCGGAGCCGGGATCCGGAGGAGGTTGTCAGGGAAGTTGAGGACCTTGCCCGGGCTGGTTTCCGGGAAATCATCCTCACAGGGATTCATATGAGTTCCTACGGGAAAGATCGGGGAGATACCTCCCTGTCGGATATCATCAAAAGGTTAAATGAAGTCCCGGGCATAGCCAGGATCCGTCTGAGCTCCCTGGAGCCTGGGATCATAACGGAAGAATTTGTCCGGGAGATCGCTGGCTGCAGCAAGCTCTGTCCCCATTTCCACCTGTCTCTTCAGAGCGGCTGTGATGCCACCCTGAAAAGAATGAATCGCCACTATAGTACGGAGGACTATGAAAAGGCCCTTGCTATTCTCCGGTCTTACTACGATCAGCCGGCCTGTACCACCGATGTGATCGCGGGCTTTGTCGGAGAGACGGAAGAAGAGTTCTCCCGGACCATGGCCTTTCTGGAGAAAATCAGGCTCTATGAGATGCATGTCTTTAAGTATTCTGTGCGAAAGGGGACCAGGGCGGAGAGGATGTCAGGCCATGTGCCTGAATCTGTAAAAGCAGCAAGATCTGCTGCCCTGATCGAGCTGGCCGGACGCCTGAAAAAAGAATACGAAGAGAAAATGCTTGGAAAAAAGGCAGAAGTCCTTTTAGAAGAGAAGGTCATTATAGACGGTCGGTCCTATATCCAGGGCTACACCGAAAATTATCTTAAAGTAGCCATAGAATTGGATGAAAAACAAGAACAATTAAAGGAGAATAATATTGTTTGTGTGACAATTTTCGGATATGTCTGTGAAAACCTTCTGGAAGGAAAACTAATCATTGATTAATAGGCTCCGGCATAGTACAATGAAATGTAATTGTACAGTAATCTGTATGAAAGAGGTGAGGGTGTTTTGACACCTGAACAAATAATAGGAGGTTAATATGGGCAAAAACAATACACAGTTTTTCCAGGTGGTGAAAGAGCAGGAATATGATGTTGCGTCCATTCTCCGTGAAGTGTATGCAGCATTGAAGGAAAAGGGATACAATCCGGTTTATCAGATTGTAGGCTATATCATATCCGGAGATCCGACCTACATAACCAGTTATCAGAATGCCAGAAGCCTGATCATGAAGGTGGAAAGAGACGAGATCCTGGATGTACTCTTCGAGAACTATATTGACACTGTCCTTGAAAAAGATAGTGAGGAAGAATGAAAAAGCGTATCATGGGACTGGACTACGGGACAAAAACCGTAGGTGTCGCAGTCAGTGATGAGCTGGGCATAACAGCCCAGGGCCTGGAAACCATTTTCAGAAAGTCCCCCCGGAAATTGCGGCAGACACTGGCGAGAATTGAAGAGCTTGCAAAAGAATACCAGGTGTCCCTGATTGTAGTCGGACTGCCTAAAAACATGAACAATAGTCTGGGAGAAAGAGCGGAAGATGCCATATCTTTCTCGGAGATGGCAGGCAAAAGATGCCAGCTGCCTGTTGAGTTGTGGGATGAGAGACTGACGACGTCCCAGTCGGAAAAGATCCTCATGGAAGGCGGCGTGCGCAGGGAGAAGAGGAAAAAAGATATTGACCGGATGGCTGCGACCCTGATCCTGCAGTCTTATATGGATGCACATCCGATGGGATGGTGAGGTGTTTATGAGCAGGAAGTTGGAAAGTATACCCTTTTTAAGTGATGATGGGGAGACCATCCCCTTTTATGTCCTGGAACAGACCATGATCGGAGGAGTACGCTATCTTCTGGTTGAGGAGGCGGATGATTCGGAGGGGACAGTCTATATCATGAAGGAAGAGTCGGGAGATGCTGCAGGGGATTTGCCGGACAAAGATCAGATTTCATGTGTTTTTGTAGAAGATGAAGAAGAACTGGATTCCGTCATGAAGGTGTTTGAGCAGCTTATGGATGAGACGGATCTGGTTCGGGATTATTGAGCTCTTTTGTAACTGAGGAAAGAATTGGACACTATTAACATTATCCTTATCCTATCGTAAGAATAAGAAAGAGAAGAGGAGATTTCGGATCGGGGTTTCCAGACAAGGAGTGGAACCCTTATATAGCGGACCTGATCGGATGGGTGCAACGGCCAAGACAAGCCATTGGCAGATGCAGCAGTCTTTGCACGGGGGTTAAAGAAAGGCTGCGCAGCGTCAGTCTGCATTTCCTGTTGCTGCCCGGACAGGATGGTTCGCTATGCATTTTTATGTGATTGAACGGAGGTATTATAATTTGAAAAAACAGAATTCAGTGAAGGTGATCCCTTTAGGAGGGCTGGAGCAGATCGGTATGAACATCACTGCCATCGAGTATGAAGACAGTATTATCGTCATCGATTGCGGCCTGGCTTTTCCTGAGGATGAGATGCTGGGAATCGACCTTGTTATTCCTGATATCACCTATCTGAAAGAACATGCAGACAAGGTAAAAGGTCTTGTTATCACCCATGGTCATGAAGACCACATCGGGGCGATTCCCTTTGCCCTTAAAGAGATTAATATGCCCATTTATGCTACCAAGCTGACCATGGGCCTGATTGAAAATAAACTTAAAGAGCATAAGCTGCTTCGAACCACCAAGAGAAAAGTAATAAAACATGGTCAGTCCATCAATCTGGGCTGTTTCCGTATAGAGTTTATCAAAACCAACCACAGTATCAGTGACGCTGCTGCACTGGCTATTTACACACCGGTCGGGGTTATCGTCCACACCGGAGATTTCAAGATTGACTACACGCCGGTTTTTGGCGATGCCATCGATCTGGGACGTTTTGCCGAGCTGGGTAAAAAGGGTGTGCTTGCCCTCATGTGCGACAGTACCAATGTCATGAGAGAAGGATACACGCCTTCAGAGAGGACCGTGGGAAGGACCCTGCGCCATCTCTTCGAGGAATACAACGACCGACGCATCATTGTGGCGACCTTTGCCTCCAATGTGGACCGGGTTCAGCAGATTATCAATTGTGCCCACTACAGCAGGAAAAAGGTTGTTATTGAAGGTCGCAGTATGGTATCCACCATCAGCACGGCAGCTGAACTGGGTTATATTGATATACCGGAGAATACTCTGATTGACATTGAAGAGATGAGGAATTATCCGGATGAAAAAATAGTTCTGATCACTACCGGAAGCCAGGGTGAGACCATGGCGGCTCTGAGCCGGATGGCGGCAGCCGTTCACCGTAAGGTTTCCATCAAACCCGGAGATGTGATTATTTTCAGTTCTCACCCGATTCCGGGTAATGAGAAAGCTGTTTCCAGGGTCATGAATGAGCTGGCCAAGATGGGAGCTTCCGTCATTTTCCAGGATACCCATGTGTCCGGCCATGCCTGCCAGGAAGAAATCAAGCTGATCTACACTTTGACAAAACCCAGGTTCGCCATACCGGTTCACGGGGAATATCGTCATCTGAAAGCCCATCGTGATCTGGCAATCTCCATGGGTATTCCTAAAGAAAATGTAATCGTACTGGAATCCGGAGATGTTCTTGAACTCACGGAAGATTCAGCCAGGGTAACCGATCATGTGCTTGCCCAGGGTATCATGGTAGACGGTCTGGGTGTCGGCGATGTAGGCAATATTGTGATCCGCGACCGCCAGCACCTGTCCCAGAACGGTTTGTTCACGGTTGTGGTCACTCTTGACCGTTACAACGGAATGATCCTTGCGGGACCGGATATCGTTTCCAGAGGATTTGTATACGTCAGAGAATCCGAGGAGCTGATCGAAGAGGCCAGGGAAGTTGTGGAGAGAACATTGGAAAAATGTCACGCCAGAAAGATTACGGACTGGAATAAGCTCAAGTCCGAGATCCGGGACGATCTGGGCAGCTTTATCTGGAAAAAGATGAAGAGGAGCCCCATGATTCTGCCGATCATTATGGAAGTATAGATAGGGGCAATCCCTGACGGATTTTGAGTGAGACATCTGATCCGATTGTGACTCCCCCTGTATAGGGGCAGAAAGAAAGAATTTTATTGCAGAATTATCAGGATAAGGAGATGGCGGGCGTGGATAGTGCCAGGGACCAGATTATAGAGAAGACAAAAGAACTAATGGATCTTGTAAGGCATACGGATGCCTACAGGGAATATCATGCCAGTCTTCTGGAAATCCGAAAGCTGGATGGTCTCTATGAGAAAATGAACGAATTCAGACATCGGAATATGATGGTGAATTTCATAGAAGACCCGGATGAAAAGTCCATGGAGATCGATCGGATTTACAAGGAATACGAAGAGATCCTGATCGATCCACTGACGTCCCGTTTCCTGTCCGGTGAGCAGAAGATCTGCAGACTCATGCAGAAGATCTATGAGACTATAGGAGAACAGATCGATCTGGATCTGGAACACCTGTATTCGGATTCCTGATTGAACTTTGAAACGACTGTCTCTTTCATGGCAGAGGTGACCAACAATGACCAAACGTATTCTTAATTTTTTTATGTGGATCGTGGGCTTTGTGATCCTGATCTTTCTCCTTTTCCAGCTCTTTTTATTTACAAAGAATCTGGGATATGAGATTTTCTCCAATCAGGCCAAGGATTCTCCGGATCACGCTGTGGAATCCGCAATCAGCATACGGGAAAATGAGAGCCTCCTGGAGATCGGGAGGGATCTGAAGAATAAAGGGATCGTGAAGGATGCCTATATC
>CADBME010000109.1 GCA_902795715.1 uncultured Lachnospiraceae bacterium
CAATCCAGGAGAAAACATCATTCCTTCCGGATTACGGATTCGCAAACAGTGAGAATGCAGCGGGCACTACGGTTTCAGGGATAACAGGCAGCGCGATCGTTGCCGGACTCGCCTTGCTTATCTGTATGGGCGGACGATTTTTCAGAAGGAAGGGGACTCAATCTATATCTGATGAATAATATAATAGATCGGTCGATAAATGAACTGCGGGAGATGGATGATCTGGCTTCCCGCAGTTCATTTATTCACAAAATAAGTCCGGGAGTCAAACTTCTGACAACAATTACATACATAGCAATCGTTGCTTCTTTTCATAAATATAATCTGACAGGTCTGCTTTTTATGATTTTTTATCCTGTAATTCTTTTCACCATCAGCGGGATTCCTGTCAGTCTTTGCTTGAGGAAAACGGTCCTGCTTCTTCCGCTGGTGTGTCTGGTGGGTGTATTCAATCCTTTTTTTGACAGGACTCCCCTGGTCTTTTTCGGGCCCGTGACAGTGACCGGGGGCATGATTTCCATGGCAAGCCTGATGCTTAAGGGATTGTTTTGCCTGATGGCGTCTTTTCTTCTCATAGCTACCACTCCTATAGAAGCAATCTGCCAGGTTCTTCGAAAGATTCATATTCCCTCCTTCCTGGTAACTCTCCTTCTTCTGACCTGCCGCTATATAAGTCTTATGGCCGAGGAAGTGTCCATAATGACCCGGGCCTACAGTTTGCGTGCACCCGGACAAAAAGGAATCCACTATTCTGCATGGGGGTCTTTCCTTGGGCAGCTTTTGCTGCGAAGTATGGATCGGGCGGAAGAACTTTATTCCGCCATGCTTCTGAGGGGATACCATGGAGAGTTCTATTATGCAAAAAGCTCGCCTTTGTCTTTTGGGGATGTGGCTTATGCCGGCCTATGGATTGTTTTTTTTGTACTGGCCCGTGCGGTGAACCTTACACTGCTTATCGGAAGTATTTGACGGGAAAGATTTGACAGGGAGGATCAGAGGATTATTATGATAAGGTTTGAACAGGTTACATTCGAATATAATAAAGGGAACCCGGTTATTAAGGAATGGAATCTGCATATCACAAAAGGGGAATGCGTAGGCCTGATCGGAGCCAACGGTGCAGGAAAATCTACTTTTATGAAGTTGCTGCTGGGACTCCTGTCCGGACAAGGAAAGATTTTTGTGGATGGGGTAAGTGTGGAGGAAAAAAACCTTCCTGCAATACGGAAAAAGATGGGATTCCTTCTTCAGAATTCTGATCATCAGATGTTTATGCCCACTGTTCTTGAAGATATGATGTTTGGTCTCCTCAATTACGGTATGTCACCTGATCAAGCAGAAAAGAGGGTTGATCAGGTCCTTGAAAAGCTGGAGCTCACTTCGCTGAAATATAAAAAGAATTATAAGATTTCCGGCGGAGAGAAGAGGATGGCGGCCATAGCGACAATCCTTGCCATGGAACCGGAAGTGATATTGATGGACGAACCGACAACAGCCCTGGACCCATACAATCGCAGAATTGTAATCAATACCATAGGCAATCTGACACAGACCAAAATCATTGCTTCCCACGATCTGGATATGATCTATGAAACCTGTGAAAGAGTGATTCTGATTTCCGGTGGAATAATTGCAGCGGATGGTCCGGCAAAAGAGGTCCTTAAAGATCAGTTTTTGCTGGAGAGAAACCGGATGGAGCTGCCTTTAAGGTTTCAGACATAATACTTATGATAGATCCCTGCAAGGATGGCGCCGGAAATATTATGCCATACCGAGAAAATAGCTCCCGGAACAGTTGCCATGGCCAAATCAGGAAAGGCTGATCCCGCCAGGGATGTTGCAAGCCCGGAATTCTGCATGCCTATTTCTATGGAAAGGGTCTTTGTCTTTTTCAAATCCAGTTTTAAACACTTGCCAAGTCCGAAGCCACACAGATATCCAAGCAGATTATGCAGAATAACCACGGCAATGATGCTCAGACCCGTTGCCATTATTTTTTCCGCATTATGGGAAACGACCGCCATTACAATCAGACAAATAGCTATGATCGAGATCATGGGGAGAATCCTGATTACCTGTTTGGTGAAATCCGTAAAAAAATGGTTGATTACCAGTCCGATGACGATGGGAAGAATGACTACCTGTAAAATGGTATAAAACATACTCCACACATTTACTTCTACAGCTGTATGAAGGAAGAGGAAAGTAATGGCTGGTGTGAGAAGGGGAGCAAGCAGAGTATTGATGCTTGTCATTCCGACAGAAAGAGCAACATCACCATCGGAAAGATAGGTGATGACATTACTTGCAGTACCTCCAGGACAGGCGCCTACCAGGATTACTCCGGCCAGAAGAGCATCATCAAAATGGAAAGCCTTTCCCAGAATAAAGGCCAGCAGAGGCATGACGGTGAACTGACCGATACAGCCTGCCAGAATATTCCGGGGATTGGATAATACATATTTGAAATCTTCGGCCTTCAGGGTCAGTCCCATACCGAACATAACGACCATCAAAAGATAGTTGATCCAGTCTGTCTGCATCCACAGTCCGGTTCCGGGAACAAAAAGAGCCAGTGCAGCAACAAGAAGAACGACTAAGGCCATGTATTTTCCTAACAGTTGACTTATTTTTTCTAATAATGACACTCCATTTAACCTCCTGTGAAATCCCTTTTGAGACCTAATATATCATATAAGCCGGGAATAGTACAAATATATCTGTGCTTTTTCAATACAGTTTTTTTCTTGACAAAATGCCGGAAAGAGGGTAAAGTAACAAACTATAAAGACAAAGGCGTCTTGAAGATTTTCTTCAGGGCGCTTTTTCTGTTTTTTTAAGATAGTACAAAATACGGGAGGTGAGTCTTATGTGTGGAATCATCGGTTTCTGCGGAAAAGAAGGAGATTTTATGGCGATTCAGAATGCGCTTTCCAGGACCCGTTCAAGAGGTCCGGATGCTACAAGGATGGTCAATACCGGAAATGGCTGGATCGGATTTAACCGACTTTCCATCATGGGAATCACAGACACGGGAATGCAGCCCTTTGTTTACGGGAAAAAACAAGTCAGTCCCATATGGTCGATGGCAGAAGGACCGGAGGGGATTATACTTCCGGAGTCCGGTAGTGAGTATGTTCTCGTCTGCAATGGTGAGATTTACGGCTTCCGTCAGCTGAAAGAGAAGCTGGTGGAAAAGGGATATACATTTATCAGCGATTCGGATTGTGAGATTCTTCCGGCTTTGTATGAGGAATACGGGACAGACATGTTTGCCATGCTGGATGCGGAGTACGCTCTGGTAATGTACGATGTGAAGAGGGACTGCTATATTGCCGCAAGAGATCCTATCGGCATTCGGCCTCTCTACTACGGCATCACAGAAGGCGGGGCTTACGTGTTCGCTTCGGAACCCAAGAACCTGGTTTCCCTTGTGGATCGTATCCTTCCATTTCCGCCGGGTCATTATTTCATGGATGGGGAATTCGTCTCTTACCGGGATATGTCGAAAGTGGAGAAATACAGCCATGATGATATGGATCTGGTGACGGCCAACATTCATGACCTTTTAATCCGGGGAGTGGAAAAAAGATTGGATTCGGATACCCCTGTGGGATTTCTTCTTTCCGGCGGCCTGGATTCCTCCCTGGTATGCGGGATTGCCGCAAAGATATTCCACAAGCCTCTGGAGACCTGGGCCATCGGGATGGATTTTGACGCCATTGATCTCAAATATGCCCGCCAGGTGGCAGACTATATTCATTCCAATCACCACGAGGTCATTATATCAGAGAAAGATGTTACAGGTGCTCTCGAGGATGTGATCGAAGCTCTGGGGACTTATGATATCACTACCATCCGGGCATCTGTAGGTATGTATCTGGTCTGCAAAGCCATTCACGAGCAATCAGACCTGCGGGTAATCCTGACGGGCGAAATCTCTGATGAAATATTCGGATATAAATATACCGACTTTGCCCCGGACGCGGAAGAATTTCAGAAAGAAGCCGAAAAAAGAATCCGGGAGATTCATATGTACGATGTGCTGCGGGCAGACCGCTGCATCAGCGTGAACTCTCTGGAGGCCAGGGTTCCCTTTGGTGATCTGGATTTTGTAGAGTATTGCATGGCCATTGATCCGGAGAAAAAGATGAATCGTTACGGGAAAGGGAAATATCTTCTCAGGAAGGCTTTTGAGAAGGATCAACTGATTCCGGACTCCATTCTCTGGAGAGAAAAAGCAGCTTTCTCCGATGCGGTAGGGCATTCCCTGAAAGATGATATAGTAAAACTTGCCGAGAGAACCTATACGGATGAAAGCTTTGAAGAAGGAATAAAAAGATATGATCATGCCAGGCCTTTTACCAAGGAATCCCTGCTTTACCGGGATATCTTCGAGAAGTTCTATCCCGGCCAGTCGGAGATGGTCAAGGATTTCTGGATGCCCAACCGGAACTGGGAAGGCTGTGATGTGAA
>CADBME010000110.1 GCA_902795715.1 uncultured Lachnospiraceae bacterium
GAAGAGTATCCTAACCACGTGGTGATTAAGAAAGAAGGGGCTTTTTGGACGACAAGGGGTGAATCAGCCGAGGTATTAAACCGGATCTTGGGATATAAGCTTGGAGGAAATCCCGATAATCCTATGACAGGATCACCGACACTTGATCCCATAGTATATGGTCTTAGCAGACATGAGATCAACTATGTAGTGATAGAAGATGGCGAGATAGTAGATCAGGCAGATTTTGAGTAAGAATTCTTTTCAGTTGTTTTTCTTTGAAAAGTGCATTAATGATTTGGGAACCGATGAGTGGTTTGTCGGTGGACAGTTCATTAGCATTTATGGAAGGAGACAAGAAAATGGATATCAAGAGTATTATGGATGATGGGCTAAAGATTAATGCAAACTGCAGTTTTGAGACGTTTAGACTGCATGAGGATGGATTTGACAGGGATGCCCATGCAAACCGAACGCTGTTAAATATTGAATTCACTCGCGAGTACTTTGATGAGGAAACAGATGATTACATCGAGAAGACCGTTGCGTCAATGATATTTTATATCTTTAAGTACAGGGAATTTGATATGATTGAGAAGATAGCGGATATTACGGGACATGACAATATGATGGGCGTTGATATTGCCCTGAAATACTATGAAATGTGTAAGAAAGACCCTAATAAAAACGCCATGTATGATTACATTTGTTCAGGCGGTGACCTTAATATCTGCTATTTACATGAGTTTTACATAGACACTGAGTATAGGGGGTTAGGTTTTTCTGAGTATTTTCTTTGTATGATCCCGACAATTATTGGTGAATATATGGGGATAGACTTCGGATTTGTATCTACACATATTCGTCCTTATGAATATCAGGGAAAGATAGAAGGAAATGCTTTGTCAGATGTCGAATATGATGATAATAATCCGGAATTAATGAAGATCATGGAAAAACCGTTGCTCAAGGTGGGTTTTGTGCAGATCGGGGAAGGGAATGATTTTGCCACCGATCTGCCGAGGCTTTATCATAAGGGTATCGAACTGAATTATGAAACTGAGTTTACTGGTAGATATTATGAATTTAATGACTAAGATGAGCTAAATACAAAAGAGAAATATTCAAAGAGCAGGATCGCAGAGATGCGGTCCTTTTCTTAGCTTACCCGCCATGGAATGGCTCTAACGGCTTAAAGTCCTTACGTTTCCTTATTTTGTTGGAGCATCGAAAGATACGATGTAGTTATGACCGTGGATTTTGAAAGTCCAATATCGGATAGGATCGCCCATAATCTTGAAAGAGAGGCCTCTTTTTCTGATTCTTCACTTAAAATCTCCAATTCCAGGTATGTACCAAGATTTTCAACCTCATCAATACATGCTGTAATATTTCCATTGACATAGGTATTTCTTTTCTTATTAACAAAAGGATGTACAGGAAAATACCCAAGGGATTTAAAAATAGAGAGAGCGATCTCCGCAGAGTCCACGCCTGTTTCAAACTCCGGCCGAGTCATGGATACATCGTCTGAGCGAATACCCTTGAAAGTGATATACGAAAATGTTTCATCGTTGTTCGGATACGTGACGGTACGTACTCTGAGGGCTGTATCTTTGGTACGTATATCAGCGTTGTCATTATCGAGATAGATATCTTTCTCTAACACACAGTCTTTGAATGCAAACCCTTTATCGATAAGCTTTTTCTGATAATCTTCTACTGAGTTTATTTTTGCTTTGATTTCTACTTCGATCATTCTGAGTCCCTTTTTTTCGCGATTATTGGTTTCCCACTTCATTTGAAATAAATAACTTTAATAAAATTATAGCATATAGCTATTACCGTTACATCCAGATCTATACAAGGTATGTGAATCTAAACAGACAAAATGGCTATATTAAGTTAGCACATAGCAAGCCATATACGGTTTCTTCTTATTTTCCCAAATAAAATGCATTAGTGAAATAGGAACAGGTAAACAATTCGTCGGCAGGTTGCTCACGAATGATGGTGAAAGGAGAGGAAAATGGATCTTAGAAGTATTTTGAAAAATGATGTACTTAGGATTAAAGCAAGTTGTGATTACGAAATGCTCTTCCTATGTGAGGATGGGTTTGCTCGGGATACTAATCATAATGAAACGCGACTGCGTGTAGAGTTTATACATAATTATTACGAAGATGAAGATAGCATTATTACTACAGAGAAGACCATTGCGTCCATGGTCATCAGAGTCTACAAATATAAGGAATACCATGATATATATGATATATCAGAAGAAAGATTTGACAGTATAATATGTGTTAATACGGCCATGGATTATATAAGTATATGTAAGAAGTACCCGGATTTAAATACTACTTTTAATTATATAGACAAGGAACGCAACATTACCATATGTGATATATATGATATTTTCATTGACTCTGAATATAGAGGTATAGGGCTTTCAGAGTATATGCTTTGTATGATTCCAACCATTCTACGAGAATATTTGGGAGTAACTATCGGAGTCATTTCAATTGATATGTATAAATTTACGTTTCAGAAAAATGAAGATGGTGATATGGTTTACGTATATGACGAAAAGAAGGAGAAAATAAGGAAGATCATGGCAAAATCATTATTTAAGACAGGTTTCACTGAGGTGGACGAAGATTATGGTCATTATGCAATCGATTTGTCCACCTTAGAGAAAAAGGCTTCAGCGTTAAAAGTAGATACTGGATTCACCGGCAGATATTGTTCACTTGACGATGAGTAGAAAAGCCGATATCAATACTTGTCATGTTAAATAGGATACAGCCCTGTCACATAGCC
>CADBME010000111.1 GCA_902795715.1 uncultured Lachnospiraceae bacterium
ATCCAGATAGTTGAACTGAATCTGGACGACTTCAATCTGGGGATAATCATTGAGAATCTGTTCCAGGACATCTGCCTTGTCATGGAATGAAATGCCGAAATGGCGGATCTTGCCTTCTTCCAGCAGCTCCAGGGCAGTGTCATATGCGCCCTGGCTTTTGTATTTCTGGTAGCGCTGGCGATTCTGGGAGTGCATGAGATAAAAGTCAAAATAATCAACTCCGCAGATTTCAAGCTGGGATTCGAAAAGAGGACGGATATCTTCCTTGCAGTTGAAGTAGGCTCTGGAAAGCTTGTTGCCCAGAATATAACGGTCTCTGGGATAGCGGTCTGTCAGACAGGTTCTGATGGCTTTTTCGCTGGCACCGCCGATATAATTGTGTGACGTATCGAAATAGTTAAATCCGCTTTCCAGAAACAGATCCACCATTTTTTTTGTTTGTTCGATATCAACAACGCCGGCTTCAATAAGAGGCAGTCTTAAAGACCCAAAACCCATAAGCCCCTTAATTTCAGGAAATGCTTTACCCATAATATCATACCCTCCTTATTAGTAAACACTTTGCAACTAACCTATAATGAGAAAAGAAAAAGTTTAATAATTATACCCTGAAAATAATTTCAACTTGTATTAACATGTATAGAAAACTATACCAATATTTTAATAATAATATACATTCTTTTCAAGTGTTTTTACACATATTTTTGTAAAGCCGCAGCTCTTTTAGAATATCACATGTCATAATCGATAGTTCTCTTTATTCTTAAGGGTTTATTTATTAAATCACATTTTTTATAAATGAAGTCACATTTTGTACTCGGTTTTTTTCTGATAAAATACAAATAACCAAAGGAATAGTTCTGAATTTACCCTATGATTATGGATAATAATTGATAATATTATCTGATTATCTATTCTTAAGAGGGAAAATAAGTTGTTTTGATTTAACAAAGATGAAGGGGAGGATCAAATGATAAAAAAAGAAGAGTTAACAGTAGAACGATTTGCCAAGTGTTTTGATATGGCAATTCTTGCCCAGAATACCCAGGAAGAGGCTATTCGTGAGGGATGCCGTCAGGCAAGATCTCATAACCTTGCTGCCTTTTATACCACTCCCTGCTGGACAAAAGTGGTAGCGGAAGAGCTGGCCGGAAGTGATGTGCACGTTGGGGTTGCTATATCGTTTCCTTATGGCACATTAACGACTAAGATGAAGATGGCCGAGATCGACGATGCCATTGCCAACGGGGGAACCGCTCTTGATATGGTAATTAATATCGGCGCTTTAAAGGATGGCAAGCTGGATCTTGTACGTGAGGAGATACAGGGACTTGTGGATAAGGCAAAAGCCGCCGGAGCGCTCAGCAAAGTAATCATCGAAGTCGCTTTCCTGAATGATGAGGAGATTGCCACGGTAACAAAGATTTGCTGTGAATGCGGAGCCGATTATGTGAAGACAGCAACAGGAGCCGCAGGTTTCCCGGATGTTCATGATGTTGAAGTTATGAGAGATAATATTTCAGGAAATACAGGGATGAAAGTTTCAGGTGTTCCAAGACAGTTTGTTCTTTCAGCTTGTCTGCGCATGATCGAGCTTGGTGTTGAGCTGATCGGTACCAGAAGCGCATGCAAGATTGTCGATGAGTATGCAAGATACCTTGAGGAACAGGGTAAATAATAGAGCAGAATATTTTTGTCCCAATACCAAAAAGGAGCCCATACATCGCTCCCGTTTGAAAGTGGAGAGCGATACTATAAATAAATAAGGGAGGGTTGCAAATAATGTATGATTTTTCTAAGATGACAAAGAAGGATTTCGGAAAATTCTTTGACTACTCTGTACTGCCAAAACAGACTACAGAGGCCGACATCATCAAAGGATGTAAGGAAGCCATTGAATATAATTGTGCTGCCTTCTATCCCAATTCCAACTTCTGGATTCCTGTAGTAAAAGAGCAGTTAAAAGGGTCCGGAGTCCTCACGGCAACGACTTTTGATTTCCCCTTCGGAACAGGAACCCCGAAGATGAAAGGCTTGATGGCAGAAGAAGCAGTAGAGCTGGGTGCGGAATCTATTGATATGGTTATGAATATCGGTGCTCTGCGGTCCGGAAAGTTTGATGTTGTAAAAGAAGAATTGAAGCTGGTTAGACAGGCTATCCCCCAGGGAATTCTTTCCAAGTGTATTCTGGAAGTTGAGTTCCTTACTGACGAAGAAATTACAAGAGCTGCAAGCATGGTAGCTGACGCAGGCTTCGATTATGTAAAGACAGCTTCAGGTCAGTTTGCCGGTATGACCATGGATCAGTTCCTGGTTATGAAGAAGGCTGTAGAAGGAAGCGGAACCAAGTCGAAAGTTGCCGGTGTTAAGTTCCCGCGTCCCCAGAATGCTTATGCATTTATTATGGCAGGAGCAGATCTGATTGGTACCAGGGCAGCACCTGAGATCCTTGATCATCTTGATATGATGAGGGAAATCGGGCTTGTTCCCAAATACGAAGGCTGAGAAAAGGTCGATTGCCGGCTTCATGCCAATCTGTTTTGAAATCTTTTTGTAAAAATATGTGAGTTAAGATAATAAAGGCATCGGATTATGAGTTATGATCCGATGCCTTTTGATTTCTTTTCTTGACATTGAAGAGAATCTCCTATATAATAATATAAACTTGTATATACAACTATAGTATTGTTTGTACATAAATATTCTGTGACTGTGCCAATCGGCATGGCAGCCTGCCATGTGTTTTATCATTCATCAATTAAGAAATACTAAAATTAAGGGAGCTTATTATGTCAGCAGACGCTTTAGATCGGAATAATCCGAAACCTCTGTATCAGCAGTTCAGAGATATTGTAGAAGAGGCAATTGATTCAGGAATGTGGGAGCCTAATGATAAGATTCCATCTGAAAACCAGCTGAGTGCTAAATATGGTCTGAGCCGGATGACTGTGCGTTCTGTTCTTCTGGATCTGGTTAAAGAAGGAAAGCTATACAGGGTTCAGGGTAAGGGAACCTATGTGGCTGAACAGAAAATCGAGGCTATGAGTTTATACTATGTTGGAATTCGCGAGCAGCTTGAGCAGATGGGATACGAGGTGTCTACGAAGACGATAGAATGCGGCATCATTGAAAGCGACAGCAACGTAGCAAGACACCTGAACCTCGAAAAAGGAACACCGGTTTTCCGGATTAAGAGGGTAAGATCAATTAAGAAAAAGGGACCGGTGAGTATTCATATCTCTTATATACCCGAAAAATACAGCCAGGGGCTGACACCTGAGATTTTAGAGAAGGAGCAGCTCTGCGTCCTGATGAATCAAAACTTCGGTTTGCAGAGAAAAAGAGTGACAGAGACTTTGGAGTCTGTTGCAGCGGATGAGGAGGAAGCAAAACTGTTGAATATTGAAAAAGGACATCCTCTTCTTATGCTGAAGGATGAGCAGTTTTCCGAGGAGGATACACCCTATGAATATACCAAGGTTGTTTTTCGGGGAGACCGGTTTAAGATTCGATTGAATTATCAGGCATGAATGGCATGAAAGACTTGTAAGTCCTCATATAAAGTTCATATCGAAGAAAATCAAAATAATTTCATTATCATTTCAGGGTATGATCGATAAAATCCCGGGGCAGCAGTTCAAAAGCCGCCCCGGGCAATTTTTTTCGATGGGATCACAAGGGTATCTTTGTAAACAGATGAGATAGGCAAGAAGGAAAGGAAAAGATTTGCCTCAGGCTTTTTTTTGCTTTTCCTGGTGGGCCCGGACTACGGCTTCCGCCATTTCACGCACTCTCTTAGCTGGATCCGGAGCTTTGACAACACCGGATGTCGAAGAAGTGCCATCTCCTCCCAGTATGACAACTTTGTAGCAATCCTCGGCTGTTGTGATGCCGGAAGCAGTCATGACAAGGGCATCCGGATTCACTTCATGGACAGCCTTAACCGCTTCCACTGTATAAGAGTCGTCGGCTACTTTTCCGGTGCCGATCAGCTCGGTCGGTTCTGCCAGAACAATATCCGCACCCATGCATGCCACAGCCTTGGCTTCCGCGATACTGTCCGCGCAGACAATCGTAATCATGTCAAGCTCCTGAGCTCTCTTGATACAGGCCTGGAGGACAGCTACTCCCTTGGGATTTTCTGCATGATTCAGAAAGACAGCATCTGCACCTGCCTCCTTGAGGGATTCGGGAAGGATGTGGCCCATACCTCTTCCGGGAACCAGAGGATCCAGGGACTGGGCGCAGACAATCAGATTTTCTGTATTTTCCTTGATCAGACGGATATCAGCATAAGGACAGGTAAAGTACATGGTCAATCCGGTGTCGGCAGCAACCCGGTCAGCAGCCTGGGCAAGCTCCAGACTTTTTTTGCCGTAAAGATAGGACTTGGGATTGACTACGAGAAAAGGACTTTTTGCTTTTGACATGGTGCAGCTCCTTTCTGAATGAAGTATAGGACAGCTATAGTATGAAAACATGATATTTGATCGTTATTTATTAACTATTATAAGCCATTGTTGCAGGAACCACAAGAGAGCAATAAAAGCTTTATCAGAAGTGTATGACCGGTCCTACTGCTGATCTTGCCTACGATAGTACAGGATTTTTGCAGCAAGATGAAATCATATAAAAAATGGCTTCATTTCGTTTGAATTTGCAACGAAAACAAGCCGTAAAAAGGTGTTGCAAAGGCACGTGGATATAAGGCATAATTATAACAGAGGCAATAATATACATAAGAAAAAACTGCCTTGGATTTATGCACATGCATTTGAGAGAAGGAGGAAAACATGGCAAAAATAGGTGTAGTATTGGTATCTCACAGTGAGGACATTGCAAATGGACTGAGAGACCTGGTTAATGAGATGAATGACGGTTCTGTTCCGGTAGTTGCAGCCGGCGGAGCAGATGGCGGAAGAATCGGTACCAGCGCCATTAAGATTCAGGAGGCCATTGAGTCCATCGAAGATTGTGACCATATCCTGATTTATGCAGATCTTGGAAGTTCCATCTTAAGTGCTGAGACAGCCCTTGACCTGGTGGATGAGGATCTGGCGGACAAATGCAGGCTGGTTGATTGCCCAATCGTTGAAGGGGCTCTGGCCGGGGTGATCATGGCAGCCGGAAGCGGAGATGTGGATACCGCGATCCAGGCTTCCGAAGAGGCAAGAGGCGCCCTGAAATTATAGGAATCCCTGTGTTTACAGGACGGACAAATCGGGATTGAAAGGACTTATAAGTTGACATTCCTGCCTGATAATATTACAATGAAACCAGACAAAACTTACAAAAAATGTACAAAAC
>CADBME010000112.1 GCA_902795715.1 uncultured Lachnospiraceae bacterium
TGCAAATTCCAGTGCCTCTGCCGAGTCGGATGGCTCTAACATGGGAACCTTGGAAGCGATGGCATGGTGACGGGAATCCTGTTCATTCTGGGAAGAATGCATGCCTGCGTCATCCGCAACACAGATGACAAGACCTGCGTTGACACCGGTGTAGGACAAAGTGTAGAGCGGATCTGCTGCCACATTCAGTCCCACATGCTTCATACCGCAAAAACTTCTCTTTCCGGCTATAGAGGCTCCGAATGCCACTTCCATGGCTACCTTCTCATTGGGAGCCCACTCACAGTAGATTTCATCGTACTTTGCGGCCTCTTCGGTCACTTCCGTACTGGGCGTTCCGGGGTAGCTGGATACAACGCTGCATCCGGCCTCGTAAAGCCCTCTGGCAAATGCCTTGTTTCCTAACATTAATTGTTTCATTTTTTATGTCCTTTCTATTCTTTGTATCCCTTTTTATTTCGGCCCATCCCCCTGATCTCCGGATTCACCGGAAGGCAATTCGATGCGTTCGATAATGCGGGCCAGGCATCCTGTCCCGGAATTGAGCATGCGGTTTACCCTGCTGATTGTAGCAGAGCTTGCGTTCGTTTTCTGCATGATTTCGGTATAGACCTTATCCTTCATAAGCATAGTTGCAACTTCATATCGCTGCTCCATGGACCGAAGTTCGGTAACCGCACAGATATCCTCAAAAAAATCACAGCACTCTTCCAGGGTGCTGAGTTCAAGGATTGCCTTGTACATAGCAATCTTACGCTCTTTTGGTATACGTTTTGCCATATGGTTTCCCCCTATTACACTGTCTGCGGAATCCGCCTGTTAATCGATTATAACATGGCTTTCCTCTGAAGTAAACCAATAAATTTAATACTTTGAAGTGTGACAGTGGAATAGAGGCGACGCATAGTTTTATAAGTCAGGATTGCTCCCGCTGCTGTGCCACATGGCTTTGGCTTAAACAAACAAAGAGCCGACGCTTGTCGGCTCTTTCTCTGGAAAACAATTTTTCAGATTCATCATAATACTCACGGAAATCACACTTTCTGAATGGTCATCAATAGTGATATCCGTCTGCGCCGGCCCATTCCCCGGCTCTGCGCAATCTCTGGTATTCCTGATAGGCTTCTTCCAGAATCTGCTTCTCATTTGAAAATCTCAGCAAATGATAGGCTTCATGAAACTTATAAAAGCCGGAATCCACAAAATATTCTTCCCTTTGAGGTTTGGAATAATAGCTCTCGCCCATCATCAGATACCAGTGTACCTTCTTCTCTACCATATTGTGGTATACTTTGAAGCTGTATTCACTTTCTCCGATGTATTTTACGATATGGGCATCGGCACCTGTTTCCTCCTTCACTTCTCTCAACGCTGTTTCCGTGTGCTCTTCCCCGTCTTCTACGGTTCCTTTCGGAAGCACCCATCCGTCATATCTTCTCTTATAATTTTTGTACAACAGAAGGATCTTCCCTCGATATATGACCACACCACCACAGCTGACTGCATTAATCATATCTTCCTCCTCGGATTCTTCAGATAAAGGGCCGGACTTGGCGCCGGTCTTTCATCTTTCAAACCCTTGCTGATCTTTGCGGTGTGTCGACGTTTGATATGATTATATCGAATTTTTACAAACTTTTCAATGTTAATCTTATCCGGGGCTCAGGATCTCCTGCCTGCAGAAGGGCTGGTTTTATTCTTTATCTGTCCATTCTCCCTCAAAGGAAATCCTACTCCGAATAGTAATCATCAAGAATTTCCTTGCAGATAGGGACGGCCACCCGGCTGCCGGATCCGGAATTTTCGGCGATGACACAGACCACCAGATCGGCATGATCCTCATCCTTTCCTGCGTATCCGACAAACCAGGAGTGGGGCGTCTTGTCTTTTACATCGGCTGTTCCGGTTTTCCCGCAGGCATAGTAGTCGGATGTCTTTAGTTTTGTTGCTGTTCCGTACTCGACAACAGCTCTTGTCAGCTTCTGCAATCTGGCGGCTTCGCCGGTGGTCATCAGACGCCCTTTTTCCTTAGGTTTTATTGTTTTTACCGTATTGCCTCTGGCATCCGTAATCTTTTCCACAAGATAAGGCTTCATCAGAAGGCCATCGTTGGCGATTGCACTCATGATCAGGGCATTGTGAAAGGGTGTGATCTCCATATGGCCCTGGCCGATTGCTGTCTGGGGTATTTCGCTTTTTGCGGAAGAGCCGGTCAGTTTGAAGCGGCTTTTCTTCACTCCAAGGTCAAAATCTATGGGCTCATTAAAGAGCAGGGTATGATTGAGTTTGACAAATTCCGGCAGGTTCAGCCCCACAGCCATTGTGGCAAAGGCTTTATTGCAGGACTCTGCATATGCCTGTTCAAAGTTGACCTTCCCGTGAGTCTCCTCCCCATCGTAGCAGGACATTTTCACAGAAGCGATTACCTGGCTTCCATCCTCACAATGATAGGAAAAATTATCGGGATTGGGGTTTTCTTTTAAATATTCCAGGGCGACCACGGTCTTGTAAGTGGAACCCGGCGGATACAGTCCCGAAACTGCCCGGTTTACCAGGAGAGAATTACCCTCATCCGCAATGATTTCATCCCAGTTATCATTGATATCCTCCGGATCATAATCCGGAATGGAAACCATGGCCAGAACCTTGCCGGTATCCGGTTGAAGAACGACTACCGCGCCTTTTTTAATCCCCCAGTCTTTCAAGGAAGACCAGGCCCTGTTCTGGATTTTGGAGTTCAGGGTGGTAACCACCGTATTGCCCCGGCTCTTGTCTCCCCCGAACACCTCCTTTTCAATGGTATCCGACAGGTCTTCATGGGGGGTCAGGAGCTCAAAATTCTCAACCAGTTCCAAGCCGGACATTCCCCTGCTCTCGTAACCGACTACATGAAAATACTTTCTTCCTTCAGGGTAGGTCCTGTATTCATTATTTTCTTTATCCACTTCCGTATGGGCCAGGATGACACCATCTTCCGTCTTGATATCTCCGCGGATCACTTCCTTGCCCGCCTCGGCCATACGGCGGTTGTAGGGACTGGCTACCATCTTCTCCGACTTAAAGAGCATGAAATAGGTCAGATAACCTATAAGGGAAGCAAAAAGAAGCATGACGGGAATCATGGTAATCAGCATATTCCTGTTGGTCCGCATCTTCCTGTCCGAACGCGGAGTAAACAAAAGCCAGGGCTGGAATGAAACTTTTTCCTTTTCAAAGGGCATACCGCCCGGCTCACTCCTGCCTCCTGCTTCCTCCCCGATCCTTTTAGAGATCGGACGGGGAGTTCCAGAGTCTCTTGTCCTCTTTCCTGTCATTTGGCATCTCTCCTTTACTTCCGGTTTTTCCGGACACTTTCAAGCGGCCGGCATCTGTTCCGGAAGTCCTTCTCTTATCTCCTGCACCAAACTCGGAAATCCTGAGTTTGCCGCTTTTTCTTCCCCCTGCTTCCCCGCCGGCACGACCATAACCTGTGGCAGGATTACTCCTTACTGCCCGGCCTTCTTCTGATGATCGTTCTATGGGCCGGTAGCCTCCGCCCGGTCCCAATCTTTCTCCTGACCGAAAAGGGTCTTCCGGGCCAGGATAAGGTGACGGATCGGCTGCACCATAATAATTAACCCTGGCTTCATTTCCCCCGTAACCGTCACGAAAGCCTTCCATATAACCTTGATCAATCTCCCTGGTCTCATCAAACCAGGCTTTCCCTGCCTCCAGGTACTCCTTTTCCTGATCTTCCTTATAGGCGATCATAAAGACGCCCTGCATAATGCCGAAGATAGTAAGAGTGCTGAGAACCGAGCTGCCTCCGTAACTGACAAGAGGAAGGGTCACGCCGGTTGATGGAATGAACTTGACCACACCGCCAACCGAAAGAAAAACCTGAAAGATAAAGCAGACAGAGAATCCATATCCGATCAGCTTGTAAAAACGGTCCTCTACATCCATGGCAATCCGCAGGAAGTGAACAAAAATTCCGATATAAATCAGAATCAGGCATATAGCAAATATGGCTCCGAGTTCTTCCACAATCGCCGCAAATATAAAGTCACTGGCAACAACAGGTATGTAGTAGGGACTGCCCAGGGTTAACCCCTTGCCCAGCCAGCCGCCCGACCCGATAGCAAAAAGAGACTGGGTCATCTGATAACCCCGGCCTACCGGATCGGCAAAAGGATTACTCCAGACCGAAAAACGGGTGCGGACATGTGGCCGCAGCATATAGGCCATCCAGCCTGCCACGGCTCCGGCGGCGGTTCCGCCAAACAGATACACCAGACGGCCAGTGGCAACGAAGCACATCAGGACAAATACGACAAAATATAGAAGAGCGCCTCCAAGGTCATTTTCCATGATCAGGACCATAACATGGGCCGCACAGAAAAGGGAAGTGATCAGGATTCTTTTGAAATTGGGCCTCCGCCCCAGCATGGACGCAATAAAAAAGATATAGGAAATCTTTACAAA
>CADBME010000113.1 GCA_902795715.1 uncultured Lachnospiraceae bacterium
ACGGAGACGCCTGCGGCTGCGGCCACGACCACGGCCATGACCATCATCATGATCACGATCATGGGGATGCCTGCGGTATCGGCCACGACCACCATCATGACCATGGGGATGCCTGTGGCTGCGGCCACGACCATGATCATGGGCAGGAGCCTCACGCTACCAGATCCCACACACATTTTGTGGAAGAACACCATCATGTACATGGTCATCCCGATGATTGCGAGTGTGAGGATTGTACATCATTTGTAGAGTACTGCGATATCTGTGGCGAGAGTCTGGCCAAGTGTAATTGCCGGATGCCGGATGAGGATATGGAAAAGAGAGTCTATATTCTTGAAGGGATTGACTGTGCCAACTGTGCAGCTAAGATTGAAGCCAAGATCCGGTCTATGCCGGAGGTGGGATTTGCTTCCGTCTCTTATGTGACAAAACAACTTCGGGTTTCCGCCAACAATCAGGATGAATTGATGCCCAAGATGCAGGCGGCTATTGATTCGATCGAAGACGGAGTGACTCTGGTGCCCAGGAAACGGAAACGGTCTTCCGGGATTTCCAATACCAGGATCTATATTCTGGAGGGCCTTGACTGTGCCAACTGTGCAGCTAAAGTCGAGCAGAAGCTCAGGACTTTGCCGGAGGTCGATGACGTTACCATTACCTATGCAACAAAGCAGATGAAGTTGTCGGCAAAGGACCCCGACCAGATTCTTCCCATCATCAAGGAGGCTATCGATTCGGTCGAAGATGGAATTACCATCGTTCCCAAAGATACTAAACCTGCTTCAGGACAGAAAGAGGAAAAGAAGGAATCCATTATGGACAATCCTCTTTTCAGTATTTTTGCCGGGGCTGTCATTTTCATCATCGGTGAGATTCTGATTCATACCGTGATTCCGGAGCACTCCGTTGCTTCTTTTGCTATTTTCATTGTCGCTTATCTGATTCTGGGAGGTAAGGTCCTGATGGCTGCCTTTAAGAATATTCAGAAAGGACAGGTCTTCGATGAGAATTTCCTCATGTGTATTGCCACCATCGGAGCTTTCTGTATACAGGAGTTCCCCGAGGCCGTTGGCGTTATGCTTTTCTATCGGATCGGAGAATACTTTGAGGACCGGGCTACAGAGCAGAGCCGAAGCCAGATCATGGAGGCTGTGGATTTAAGACCGGAAGTTGTCAATCTGGTAATCGGTGATGACATCCGTGTTGTCGATGCAGAGGAAGCCAATGTGGGCGACATTCTTCTGGTTCGTCCCGGCGACCGTATTCCTCTTGACGGCGTTATCATTGACGGTGAAAGCCGTATTGATACCTCGCCGGTAACCGGTGAGCCGGTTCCCGTTATGGCCCGAGTCGGAGACAACATTGTGTCCGGCTGTGTAAATACATCCGGCCAGCTGAAGATGCGTGTAGAAAAAGTACTGGAAGAATCCATGGTAACCCGTATTCTGGATTCCGTGGAAAATGCCGCAGCCAGCAAGCCGGAAATCGATAAGTTTATTACAAAGTTTGCAAGAGTTTATACACCATTTGTTGTATTCTTTGCTCTTTTTGTGGCCTTGGTACTCCCCCTTGTAATTCCCAGCTGGCATTATCTGGTTGATCCGGCTTACAAGGGAGTCGAAAGTGTAATCTGGGGCACAAAAGGCACAGCGTCCATCTATACAGCTCTTACTTTCCTGGTCATCAGCTGTCCCTGCGCTCTGGTTCTCAGTGTTCCGCTGGCCTTCTTCTCCGGTATCGGTGCCGCATCGAAAAAAGGTATTCTTTTTAAGGGCGGTATCGCAATCGAGGGATTGAAAGGAATCAAAGCAGTGGTCATGGATAAGACCGGAACCATTACCAAAGGTAATTTTGTGGTCCAGAAAGCAGAATCCCTGGATCCCTCCATCACAGAAGACCAGCTCCTGGCCATCAGTGCCAGTTGTGAGCTGTCCTCCACCCATCCTATCGGGAGCAGTATCGTAACCGCTGCCGAGGAAAAGGGCCTGGAAATCGAACGTCCCTCTACTGTGGAAGAAATTGCCGGACAGGGTATTAAAGCTGTTTTGACAAAGGGAACGGCTCTGGTCGGAAACCGCAAGCTTATGGAAGCCTTTGGTATTGAGCTGGGTGACTATCATAAAGAAGATTTCGGTACGGAAGTTCTGGTAGCACTGGACGGTAAGTTTATCGGGCATGTTGTAATTTCCGATACTATAAAGGAAGATGCGGCAGCGGCTATTGGCAGTGTGAAGAATTTGGGAATTAAGACAGTTATGCTGACAGGAGATGCTGAGGACAGTGCCAGAGCTGTGGCAGATCAGACCGGAGTGGATGAGATTCATGCTAAGCTTCTTCCGGAAGATAAACTGACCCGCCTGAAGGAGATTCGGGAGAAAGACGGAGCTGTTATGTTTATCGGTGACGGTATCAATGATGCTCCGGTACTGGCCGGGGCTGATGTGGGAGCTGCCATGGGAAGCGGAGCCGATGCAGCAATTGAGGCAGCCGATGTGGTCTTCATGAACTCCGAGATGAACGCTATTCCCGAGGCTCTTAGTATTGCAAGGATGACCAACAGAATTTCCTGGCAGAATGTATATTTTGCCCTGGCTATTAAGATTATCGTCATGATTATGGGTCTGTTCGGCTTCGCCAATATGTGGCTGGCCGTATTTGCGGACACCGGAGTATCGGTACTCTGTCTGCTGAACTCCATCCGGATACTCCGGAGAAAATAATAAGAAGGAATCCTCCTCTTAGGCACCGGCTGACGGGAAATGGTCAGTCGGTGCCTTTTATCATTTTCCATCGGACAGATAAGATAGGATAGACTCTATAATCTCCGGCGTTTGGTACTCGTAACCTTCCGGACCCAGAATCAGAGCATAGGCAAAATTGTCGGCCAAAACTTCTTCCGGATCCACATAGTATTCAGTATTTTCCCCGAAGATCTCCTTGTAATTGGAGGATTCTTCAAGAGCATAGATGCGGGATGGATTCTCAACAGGGACCAGGCCGGCTTTCATGGAGGTCATGAAATTGTCTCCGGGCTTTTCAAAGGGTTTTTCTGTTGTGAAAACAGGAGCACATTTTACCGGTTTCCCCTGGAGTATGAATTCGGCATAGGAATCATGCCTTTCTACATCGGGATTGCGGATGATCCGGTCGAGAACTTCCCGTGAAAAGGAAATCTCATGATCCATGATGAAAAAGTGGATTATCTTGTACATGTCCCGGCGAAAGTCAGGATTCTGCCGGGTGAAACAATGAAATAGTTCATGGGCTACCGTCCACAGGAAATGCTCCTTGCAGTCATCCTCCGGAGTCAATCCGGTGTTGAGTAGCTCCTGACCCAGATAGATTTCTGTCCCGTGGGTGTAGGCAGCTGCCAGACATTCTTCCTCCATGGAGGTTTTGATAAAGACAATGGGTTTGGTTTCGGGAAGACGGTAGAGGCATGTTTTGCAGATCCGAAGGATCAGCCTCATAGCCCAGTCCACGATACGGCCTTCTTCTTTTGAAAAAGCGGAAACCTGGTCACAGGCAAAAGATGTCCATTCCCTCAGGCTGGCGCCTTTTTTCTGCAGGCGGAAGTTGAGATCGTTTTGAGAAAAGTGCTCATAGTAAGATTTGTGGTCCAGAAGGCGTCTTATGCCCTCTTCCCGCCCGGCAATACGCCAGGAAATCGGCGGCTTTTTGACTTTTTTATGGTTTGCTTTGAGATAAGGATGTTTTTTCTTGCCCATAATGACCTTTCTTCTGTAAATATCGGATAGGGGGAGCTCTGACTTGTTTCTATCATAGTATACTATATCATCATTTTGACAAGTGGTTTTAAAAATTGTATCATAAGATGAAAAGGGCAAAAACTATTTCATAATAGAAATTGAGAATTATCAACAGTCCATATCAGGCTGAGACAAAAGACAGACAGATTGCCGGAGGGATGTATGGAAAGCAGAAAAGAAGAGCATGAGGCGATATTTCCGCAAGTGATAGAGACGGTAAGAGACCGCATGCCCAGGGATCATGATATGGAAAAAGTTACCTCCTTTTTTAAGGTTCTCGGTGATTATACCAGAATCCGGATTCTGTACGCATTGAAGGAAAAGGAGATGTGTGCCGGAGATATTGCTGTCCTGCTAAATATGACCAAGTCCGCTGTATCCCACCAGCTCGCCCTTATGAGAAATATGCACCAGGTGCGTTCAAGAAGGGAAGGGAGGAATGTCTTTTATTCTCTGGATGATCAGCATATTGTCGATATTATTGAGGAAGCCCTGATTCATATGAGGCATGAGGAAGACCAGGTATAAGCCGGAAAGAACAGGAAGAGGATGAACACCTGTAAATATAAAGAATGATCCGATAAATACCAGGAATGAATAATACAAAAAAATGAAAAAAGAACCCGGGATGATTCAAATTCATTCCGGGTTCCTGCTTTACACGGTCTTGCGCCAGGAGACGCGCCGTTTTATATTGCCTACAAATTTCTGAAGCGGCTAAGAAAGTCTTTTGTCTTTTCTTTCCTGGGATGAACGAAGATATCCTCGCTGCTCCCTTCCTCTTCAATAACTCCGTCTGCCATAAAGATCACATGGCTGGAAACATCCCTGGCGAAGGCCATCTCATGTGTAACAATCAACATGGTCATACCTTCATTAGCCAGAGCGGTCATAACATTCAGAACTTCCCCAACCATTTGCGGATCCAGGGCGGAAGTCGGCTCATCAAAGAGAAGAATCTCGGGTTCCATGGTCAGAGCCCTGGCAATCGCTACACGCTGCTGCTGGCCGCCGGACAGCTGTCGGGGTTTGGCATTGATAAAGGGATCCATATCTACCTTTTTCAAAAATGTCCTGGCTCTTTCTTCCGCTTCTTCTTTCTTATTCCCTTTCACTTTGATCGGGCCAACCATGCAGTTTTCAAGAACAGTCATGTTGGAGAAGAGATTGAAGCTCTGGAAGACCATGCCAACCTTCTCCCGGTAAGCATAGATGTTCATTCTGGGATTGGTGATGTCTTCTCCGTGGTAAAGAATACTGCCGCCGGTAGGTGTTTCAAGCAGGTTGATACAGCGCAACAGAGTAGATTTTCCGGAACCGGATGCTCCGATGATGGAAATGACATCTCCTTTATTTACACTGAAATGAATATCTTTAAGCACTTCGTGATTTCCGAAACTTTTTATAAGATGATCTATTTCAAGAATGCTTTTATTATTGCTCATCGCATTGCACTCCTTCCTGCATCATTTAGCTGGTTGCCGATATCCATATTGTCAACCAGTTCATAATTGTCACTGCCATCAAGATACTTCTCCCAAAGATTCAGAAGCCTTGAGGAAATAATGGTCATGGTCAGATAGATTGCCATAACGATGGTAGCCGATTCAAAATAAGTGTACATTGCACCGGCGACACTCTTGTGAACGAAGAAGAGGTCGACAATACTGATGATCGATAAAACGGAAGTATCCTTGATGTTAATGATAAAATTGTTGCCGATCTGGGGAATGATATTTCGGAAAGCCTGGGGAAGGATTACATTAACCATGGCCTGGAAATGATTCATACCTATGGCTTTTGCGCCCTCCATCTGACCGGGATCCACTGAGATGATACCGCCACGAACGGATTCTGCCATATAGGCGCCGGTATTGATGGATACGACCAGAAAGGCAGATTCCCACATGCCAAGCTGGATATTAAATACCTGAGCCGCACCGTAATAGATAAAAACAGCCTGGACGATCATGGGTGTTCCCCGGAACAGTTCCACATAGGCCTTCAATAAGAATTTGATTGCGGTAATAATAGTTCTTTTTGCCGGATGATCACGTTTGGCATCGAGGGGAATGGTCTGTACGATACCCACAGCAAAACCGATCACACAGCCGATAAAGGTTGAAACGATGGCGATCAGCATGGTGGTGGCAGCACCCTTGGCGTAGGAGGGCCCATAATGCTGAAGGAGATAGATGATCCTCTCGAAGAAATTCATTTGAGAAATGGATGTCATATTTGTGTTCCCTTCTTTAAGTACAGATGATAAACAATTGTACAGAATCGGAATCGAGTGGTGAGAAAAAGAATCAGATGCCTTCCGGATATCCGTCAGGCATCTGAATATAATCAAATAGATCGTTACCGGTTGGCGGTCACTGTACGATAGCCTGCTTATTCAGATAATGGCTGAACCGAGATGGCTTCGTCCATCATCTTGTTATAATCATCTGGAGTCATCTTGCTCAGTACGGAGTTAATCTGCTCAACAAGCTCTTTGTTGCCCTTTCTTACAGAAACGCCGATGTTGATATCTTCATCAGAAACTTCGAAATTGTCATCGGTGTCAGTGTAGTCAAGAAGCTTAAAGTCCGGATAAGCAACCAGGGCAGCCTGGGCGGTAGGCATATCCGTGACTACCAGATCACATTTTCCGCTGTTAAGAGCTACCAGCATAGCCGGAGCAGACTCCTGTGCCGGCAGAACATTTGCATCCTTGATCTGGGGGAGACATTTGTCATACCAGATGGTTCCAAGCTGGGAAGTACAAGTTGCACCTGCAAGTTCGGACAGTCCCTTTGCTTCTGCATATTTTCCATCTTTCCTTACCAGGGTTACGATAGATGCGTAATAGTAGGGCTCTGTAAAATCAACCATTTCCAGTCGCTCAGAAGTGATAGACTGGCCGGCGATGACACAGTCGATCGTGCCGGACTGTACAGCAGGGATCAGGGAATCCCAGTCAAGTTTCACGATCTGAAGCTCATAACCAAGTTCCTCAGCAATCTTTTTAGCCATCATAACATCGTATCCATAAGCGTAGTCGGAACTGTCATTGATGGGCACCGCACCGTTGGAGTCATCGGGCTGGGTCCAATTGTAAGGAGCATAACCGCATTCCATGGCAACCTTTAAGGTCTTGCCATCACTGGTAGCCTGCCCTGTTCCTGTGGATGAATCAGCTAACTGGTCGGAGGAATTGTTTGCACTGCTGCATGCAGCCATAGTCACAAGCATGGCTGCCGTCAAAAGTAAACAAATCAGTTTTTTCATAAATATTAAACCCTTTCCTAGATTGATAATAGCAATCTATAATACTTTGGATAAGAATTCCTGGGTTCGTGCTTCCCGGGGATTGTTGAAAACATCGTTGGGGAGCCCCTGCTCCAGGATCTGCCCGTCATCCATGAAGAAAAGTCTGGTGCCGACTTCTCTGGCAAAACCCATCTCATGAGTGACCACGGCCATGGTCATTCCGTCATTAGCCAGGTCTTTCATAACACTGAGCACTTCGCCGACCATTTCAGGGTCGAGAGCAGATGTGGGCTCGTCAAAAAGCATCATTTTCGGTTTCATTGCCAGAGACCGGACGATTGCGATTCGCTGTTTCTGCCCGCCGGAAAGCTGGACAGGATAGGAATCTGCCTTGTCGACCAGATTGACCAGACCCAGCAGCCGGAGCGCTTCTTCCTTGGCTTCCTCGGCATTCATCAGTTTCAGCTTGGTCGGTGCCAAAGTGATGTTCTCCATGATGGTTTTATGGGGAAACAGATTAAAGTGCTGGAATACCATACCCATGTGCATACGGATCTTATTGATATCTGCTTTGGGATCCGTGATCTCCATTCCGTCAAAAATGATTTTTCCGGAAGTCGGAGTCTCCAGCAGATTCAGACACCGCAGGAATGTGGATTTGCCTGAGCCGGAAGGTCCGATGATAACAATTTTTTCACCCTTATGTATGTTCTCAGTGATGTCTTTGAGAACCTCATGATGACCGAAAGATTTATAAAGATGTTCAACGGAAATCATGATGTCGTTGGCTGCCGGATTCATACTGTCATTAGCGAATGTCACTTTCTCTTAACCTCCTCTCAAGGATGCCCATGATGAATGTAAAGAACATTACGATCACCAGGTAGATCAGTGCCACAACGAACAATGGCAGCAGAGCGTCAAAAGTGGTTCCACGGATAATATCGCCTCCCCGGGTCAGCTCATTCAGGCCGATATAGCCGCAGATGGATGTTTCCTTGAGCAATGTGATATTCTCATTGACCAGAGAAGGAAGGCAGTTCTTGATGGCCTGAGGCATGATAATGGAGATCATGGTTTGAAAATAACTCAGGCCCAGAGAACGTCCGGCTTCCATCTGACCGGCATCGACCGACATGATTCCTGACCGGAAGATTTCTGCCACATAGGCACCGGAATTGATGCCGAAACAGGCAACCGCGACCGTAATTTTATCGATCGTGGGAGAGGTCAGGATAACATAGTACATAATCAAAAGCTGAACCAGTGTAGGCGTGCCGCGGATGATGGTCAGATAAAGCTGACAGACAGCATTGGCGGCACCCAAAATAACTTTGCCGAGACCCGCTTTTTTTTCATCCCTAAGCTGATCATGGGCTGTTCGGATGACTGCGATGATGGCACCCAGAAGAAGACCGACAATCAGAGCCAGAAGGGTGACAATGATTGTCGTTTTCAGACCTTCTGTTATGAAACGCCAGCGCTGGTCAACGATAAAGTCATTTGTAAATTTTTCTATGGTTTCTGCAAACAAAATGCCACTCCCCTTAGTCAGTTACAATATACTTATCAAGGATGGACTGGAGTGTGCCATCAGCCTGAAGTTCGGAAAGTGCCTGATTTACAGCAGCAAGAAGGGCTTCATTGTCCTTGGAAATACATGCTGCATACTGCTCTTCAACATATTCGGTGTCAAGAATTTTCAGTCCCTTTGTGGACTTAACATAGGATTTTGCCGGCTGGTTGTCGATGATAACTGCATCAACCTTACCCTGGGAAAGAGCAAGAATGGCATCATTTCCTTTGTTGTATTCTTCAACATTTTCTTCGCCGAAATCATCTTTTGCGTAGATATCGCCTGTGGTAGCAAGCTGGACACCGATCTTCTTGCCTTTAAGATCGTCCACACCTTTGATGGGGGAATTTTCCTGGACTACGATTGACTGGATTCCTGTAGCATAGCTGTCGGAGAAATTGATGTTTTTCAGGCGTTCCTCGGTAACGGTCATGCCTGCAAGACCCATATCCGCTTTTCCTGTCTGAACAGCTGTGATGATGGAATCAAATTCCATATCGGCGATCTCGAGTTTAAGCCCCAGCTTGTCTGCAATAGCCTTAGCGATTTCTGCGTCGATACCTACAATCTCATTTCCCTCATAAAATTCATAGGGAGGGAAATAAGCATTGGTTGCCATAACCAGAGTACCCTCTTTAACGGTTTTCACAGCGACGTCTTCCTGCCCTGCTGAGCTGCCCTCAGCGGCTGCAGTTGTAGCCTGGCCGGCATTTGTACTGCCGCAGCCTGCCAGCATACTGATAACCATCAGTGCGCAAAGAGCAAAAGCAATCATTTTTTTCAATTTCATTTTTTCATCTCCTTCATTTTTATTAAAGATTTTAAAACACCATATAAGAAAATATCACATTTAATAAGAAAATACAAGGGAACCAAGCCTTGATCCCTTATATTAATTATAGATAAATATTTATTTATAATTCAAAATGATCCACCGGGACCTGGGAGAAACCGTTCTCACTCATCATCCAGAGCCCAGTTAAGTTCATCAAGCTCGGCGTGGGTATATTCAGCCCAGCTGTACTGGTTCATATAATCTCCCAGATACTGGTAGCGGGATTCTCTCTTTTTTTCCAGCCAATCATAGAGATCACAATCAATTTTGTCGGTGGCAATAGCCATGCTTCCCCTTTTTTTCAGGATGATTCCATTAAGCTTGTGCCGGGTCAGAGTGTTCTGCAGATCCTGGCGGAGGTTGCTGAGGTAGGACCGCTTTTTATCCGGGTCTCCGTCATCTTCCCAGAGGTTGGCGATAATTTCTCCGTTGGTGGTTTGTGCTCCCCGGTTATTGACCAGGACGGCAACAATCTCCTTGGTCCTTGAGTATTTGAAGAGAACCGGTTTCCCGTCAATAAATAATTCGAAATTACCAAAGGTCTGGGCAAAAACCCTCTTGTGCTTTTTCTGAACATCCGAATGGCGCAGATCCTCCAGTTCATGTTCCACATCTTTTTCCATGGCAGGCTTTAACAGGTAGCCGCTGGCGTGAAGGGACATAGCGTCAAAGCTGTATTTTTTGACCTTTGTCATATAGATCAGGTTGACTAAAGGGTAGAGGTCTTTCAGATACTGGCCCAGATCGATTCCATTAAGCTCGGGCATCTCCGGCTCGAGGAATGCGATGTCGATCTCATGGGTCCTGGAATAAGCCAGAGCTTCCAGACTGTCCTGATAGCATAATATTTCCGCATCGGGAATGAAGGAGAGGATCATGTCCTTCATTTTCTCCAGCGATTTTTTGCTGCTGTCTACGATAAGTATAGTCATGATCTACCCCCTTCAAAGACTGACAACCCGGATCTGTTGATGTTCTCTTTCCTCCCGGGTCATTTCCAGAGGATTGACTTCCCCGACCAGAAGCATGTCCCCGCCATTTACGGCAGCCTCTTTGAGAGGACCGGCATTGAGATCGGCTATGACCAGGGCCGCAAAACGATCATAGTTATCATCATCAATCACCGGAAAATGATGCTGCATCCGATACCAGTGTTGGGGGTCAAAACCCATATTGCCGGTGTGGAGACGGTCGGCAGTAGCCTCCACTTCATCCGGGCCGGCAATCTGGCCGGGAACGGCTCCGATATCGTCGCAGAAAAGCATGGCATAAGCCCGCAGAATCTGGTTGCGAACCGTGTCTTTTCTTCCACCGGCTTCCGCCTCCGTATCCATGATTTTATAATAGTATTCCTGGGCCTCTTCTGATTCCTCAAAATGGATGATGGCATCATAAAAAGCCTTGTTAATATATGGGTGTGCCATAAATCTCCTTTCTATAAATTTAATGGGAATCGTCTTGACGATTCCTGTTAGCTGTGCGGCGCACTTGTGCGTCCTCCTCTGCCCTGATTGATGAACACGATCGTCAGACCCTCATAAGCTTGCTGCATAGGATTAATCGTGCTATAGTTCATTTAGATTTTACAACGGATTAATGGTTTTGTAAAAACATTTCTTACCTGTGTGACAGTTGTGTGATATTAGATGTGGTAAACTATACATGAAGCGGAAAAAAGGTATTATTTTATAATGCCCATTCCAATGCTCCGACAGACGAATTCGGAGAATCAGTATCTTTATCAGTTGAGCATGATAGACGACGATGAACAGTTGAGTATGAGAAAGAAAGGAGAGTATGAAAAGGATGAAGTTTAGAAAATGGATGGTGATAGCCTTGTGCATAATGTTGGCAATGTCTAATGTTAAAGCGATTCCTGCCTTTGCCAGTGACGAGGATGCCGGACAGGAAGAGGTGGGAAGTGGCTTCCAGGATGATGGCGGGTCGGATGAGGGGAATAACGACTCCCAGCCGGAACCCCCAAATGAGGAACCCCCGAAAGAGGAGCCCCCGAAAGAGGAACCTCCAAGTGAGAAACCCCCAAAAGAAGAACCGAAAAAGAAAGAGCCGGTTGTAGAGCAGCCTCAACAGGAGCAGCCCAATCAACAGGATAACAATGACCAGCAAGGAGATCAGAACCAGAATAATCAGAACCAGAATAATCAGGACCAGGGTGATCAGAACCAGAACGATCAGGGCCAGATTACGGAGATTCGCGAGCTGGATCTCAGTGAAAATAATATCAGTTTCGGAACCATCGTGAAGGGTGACATGATTGAGCCCATCGAAGTAACTCTCTATAACGACGGGAATACTGATGTCAGGGTCAAATGGATTCAGTCGGATACCAATGACATTTTCCGGCTGACAGACATGTCGGACAGCAACAAGACCCTTGGCCCGGGAGATGAACGTGTTTATCAGATTTCTCTGAATGAAAAGGTCATGAAGCAGGGGGATTACAGTGGCAGCTTTATCTTCCAGGACGAGGATGTCCCGGACAGCCAGGTCCTTCTGGCTGTTAGTGTCCGTATACTCGAAAACGATAATACTCCCGCCCCTGATCCTGAAAAAGATCCCCAGGAGGAAAATACGGAAGAAAGTACTGAAGAGAAAAAGGAAGAAGAAAACACTTCGGAAGATAAGACTAAGTTCACAATCAAAGGAGCCTGCCAGCCTTCCAAAGCAGGCTATGTGTCCGGAGGCGGAACTTTCGATAAGGGAAGCAAAACCGTTCTTACCGTATATGCCAATGACGGATATACCTTCAAGGGATGGTACCAGGGCAGCAAACAGGTGTCAAAGAATGCTTCCTATGCTATCAATGACATAAAGGAAAATTTATCCCTGGTTGCCATGTTTTCTTACAAGGACTGTAAGATTGTTGTAAAATCCTCCAATACAAAATACGGAACGGTTTCCGGCGGCGGATGGTTCAGCAAAGGAGAAAACACAGTGATTAAGGCAGAGCCAAAGAAGGGATACATCTTTGGCGGCTGGTATGAGAATAAAAAACTGGTAAGCAAAAAGAGTTCTTATACTGTAAAGAACATTCAGAAGGATCACAAATATAAAGCGGTTTTCCGCAAGGGTGAGCATTCAGTCAGCGTCAGCGTTGAGCCTAAAGGAGCGGGTACGGTAACCGGAGCCGGCACCTACAAGGACAACAGTGATGTTCAGATCACGGCAAAAGCCAAAAAAGGATATGTATTCAAACGCTTTACCCTGAATAACCAGACGGTTACGGTAAAAGATAAATTCAAAGTAAAACATGTGGACAGAGATCTTTCTTTCACAGCCTGTTTCGAAGATGAGTATGCGGAAACCTATCAGATGGTATCCGGCGTGGCCAATGATGGTGGTATTATTATTCCTTCCGGAAAACTGGACATCTGTGCCAGAGGCGATGTGACCTATACTTTTGCGCCGGATAAAGGATTTGCCGTCCAGGAAGTAGCTGTTGACGGAAAGAAAATCGGAGCGGTAAAGGGCTATACATTCAAAGACATTAAGGAAAATCATACCATTACCGTAGCCTTTGCCCCCAAGAAAGGTAATGTCAGCCATGCCAAAAAATCAAAGATTATCTCCACAAAGGAGGCAGCCAAATATGCGGTAGCTGAGCTTGTGCCGGCTGCGGAAGGAACAGAGGGAAAATCATCCGGCATCATCACACCGGAAATGTACAAGAAGATGAAAGAAGAAGGAACCCTGGAAGAGGCTCTCAAGATTCCGGATCAGAGCGTTGTAGGTATGGACGATACCGAGGGACTTCCCGATGAAGTGGATGGCTACAATTATGACTCCGCCAAGGGACTCTATCAGGCATTGGATATCACACCGGAAGAAGCAAAGAAAATGATCGACGAAGGCAAAGATGAGAAGATCATCAAGACAGCCTATGAGGAAGGATATCTTGATATCCTGATCAATAACCAGTACCTGGTACCCGGAAAAGAAGAGAAGACTGATGATGTCTTTGAAGATGACAGCACAGTCAAAAACATGTTGGAATTCGTGAACTGCGCATTGAATGCCGATGAGAAAATGGGCTTGTTTGATGGAAAGAAGATGACAATCAGTGTGGCCATCACCAATGGAGATGACCTGAGTGGGGATGAAAAAGCTGAACTGAAGAAAGCCGGAGCAAAGATTGATGAGTGCTTCTATATGACGGTCATGAAAACGCAGGGAAATGGAGAACCCCAGCTGGTAACCGAGCTGGAGCGGCCCCTGGAAGTTGTATTGAAAGTTCCCGACAATTCCGGTGCCAACTGCATTGTCCGTCTCCATAACAAAAAGGCGGAAATCCTCGAAGATCTGGATGACTCACCGGACACCATCACCATTAAGACAGACAGGTTCTCTCCCTATGCCTTCGCGACGGAGCAGGAAGCAGCCGGTCTTCCCATTCCGGTTATCGGAGGAATTATCGTGGCAGCTTTCGCAGTTATTACAGGAATCTTCGTAGCCACCGGAAAAAAGAAAAAAAGACGCGCATAAACAATTACAGATATCTATAGCTGCCATGGTCTATCAAAAGAAACCATGGAGGGTTATAGGAAGGGAATAAAAATATAGAAAAAGGAGGAAAAGAAATGGCTATGAGCAAATTAAGCGATCAGGAGATGAGCCAGGTTGTTGGTGGTTTCCAGGAAAAGAACAAAGATCTGCCGACATATGGCATGGAAATACAATGTCCGTCCTGCCACGAAACAGCAGCAAGTTCTTTTGCGGACAACGTTCTCTACAACCCTGCAGTCGGCTCGGTGGAATATCAATGTACATGTGGATGCAGATTCGTATGTTATGGTAATCAGGTATTCTTAAAGGACGACTGGCAAGCACTCTGCAAAAGCAAAGGAATCAATGATGTTTTTGCATGATTTCAAAATTGAATTATAATAAATTGTAAAAAGTACCGAGAGGATAGACCCGGCAATCACACTCAGACAGGGATTGTCGGGTCATTTCTGTTTTTGACTGTTTTTCGGGGAACTGAATTTTTACCGATTCCTGTCATAATGTGGTATGATAAAAATATAATAATAGGGGTAGAGGCTGCCAAATATGGACGCATTCTGTCCCAGTTTCAGACTTTTGTATCATAATTTGCCGGAAGAGGGATTGAGGTGAGTGGAATGAGCGATAAAAGGATATGTAGAAATTGCGGCCGTGTCCTTGAGGGAATCAAGAAGTTCTGCCCTTATTGCGGTTTTCGTCAGGATGTCTCCTGGTCCGATTCAAAAGAGGAATTATACAGGTCTCGGGAAGATAGTTATGAAGACAGTTTTCGTGAAAACAGATCCTTTGAAGATTCCGGAAGTTCCAGAGAGGACAGTTATAAAGAGGCCGGCGGATATAGAAGCAAGCGAGCAGACTCTTATCAGGGAAGTGGACAGACTGTTTACGGAAAGAATCAGGATCCTTATCGTAGGCCGGCATTTGATCCGGGACCTGACCCCGGGCATAATGCGGAAAGAAAACCTTCTTATGACGCAGGGGCTTATGGAGGAAGAAGGACAGGAATGCCGGAAGAGCCCGGGAAAGGCAGAGGTGAGCGGATCCTTTTCGGCATACTGATTGCCCTGCTCTGCCTTGCCATCATAGCTGTCAGTGCGGTGTTTGTTCTTCGCTTCCTCCACAAACCCGATGAGGCACCTGTGAGTAAAGCGGAGGAGACAAGTGCGGAAGAGGCAAGTGCAGAAGATGGGAAAGAGGGCAACAGGGAAGACGGGGATACTGTTGCAGAGGATGAAGAAAGGGATGAGGATGGCTATGATGCTGTTTCAGAGGAAGGCTCTTCCCAAGACTTACCCAATGTCCCGGACGGAAGTCAGGCGTCTTATCTGACCAAGAAGTTTTCAGGCGATTATAAGATTAAACTGTATACTGATGCGACCGGTTTTGAGACCGTTAATTATGATAATAGCGAGGACAATGACCATCTGCCGGAAAGTGTATTTGTGGCTCTTTTAGGAGAGAGCGGTGAGAGAATGAAGGTCTACTATGCCGTCCTTGCCGGCTGGGTGGATGCGAGCGATCTGGAATATTTTTCAGATGATGTCTACTATCTGTACGATGATCATTTGTCTGAAAAGATTTATCAGGCCTACGACCTGTCCTCCGGAGGAATCATACCTCATACCAAACCGTCAGCTTCAAAAAACTCAAGGCTGCCTGAAAAGTATAAAATATCTTATGGAAAGGAATTCACGGTAAAAGAAGTCAAAGAGGGCTTTGCCAGAATAGAGTATAAAGAAGAAGAATGCTGGGTCGATATGCATTATTTCCGGACCTATGCCCATGACTCACCCAGATGGCAAACGACGAATCAGAACGGTAATTCAGTAGCTCTGAGATCAAAAAAGGATTTTAGAAAAAAATATGAATTAACAGAGATTCCCAATCATGAGGAAATAACCGTGACGACAATCGAACAAGGCTGGGGCAAAGTTTCCTATAATGGAAAATCCGGATGGGTTGATCTCAAATGCTGCACTCCTTATGAACCTTAGGAAGGCGAGGATGGAGATTGAAAACATGGGGCAAAAATGATATAATTTTGCCAACCGGGAATAGCTTTTAAAAAGGTTTTTCTGGTGTGGGCATGATTTGACAGGGCTTTGAAGACGGTTTCCGAAAAAACCATAAAAGGAGGCCTTTCTTGATGTTACAGGATGATAGGAATAAAAACAAGCAGGGCTTGCGTCCTTATATGTCACCGGCAGCTGTTTTAGCTCTGTCGCTGGGAACCAGTGTGGGCTGGGGCTCTCTGGTTGTTACCAGCAGCACCTATCTGGCTCAGGCCGGTCCCATGGGGTCTGTCCTGGGGACTCTGGCTGGAGGATTGATCATGCTGGTCATCAGCCGGAACTTTTATTATATGATGAACTGTGTTCCGGAAGCCGGAGGCGCTTATGCATATGCCAGAGAGACCTTTGGTTTTGACCATGGTTTTCTGGCAGCCTGGTTTCTGACACTGACTTATCTGGCTGTCTTCTGGGCCAATGTGACTTCGCTGCCTCTTTTTGCCCGATTTTTTATCGGAAAGCAGTTCCAGTTCGGATATCTGTATTCGATCTTTGATTATGATGTCTATCTGGGCGAGATTCTTTTGTCTCTTATAGCCATTCTTCTAACCGGTCTGATCTGTGCTTCTTTTCGGAAAGGGATTTCATTTCTTATGACAGGAATGGCCCTGGTATTTTGCATCGGTATTTTTCTGGTTTTTGCTGTTTCCATGCTTAAACTGGATGTATCCCTGTCACCGGCTTATATTCCGGATAAGAACGCACTGTCACAGATTCTTCAGATTGCAAGTATCTCCTCCTGGGCATTCATAGGATTCGAGAATATTTCCCATGCCACAGAGGAGTTTTCTTTCAACAGGGAAAGGTCTTTTCGGATTCTTCTTATCGCAGTAGTCATCACCACCCTGCTCTACATATTTGTTACGGTATTGTCTGTAACGGCCTATCCTCCCCGATACTCCAGCTGGCTGGAATACATAAATGACCGGGGAAACCTGTCCGGTATTGAAGGACTGCCGGTTTTCTATGCAGCTCATCATTATATGGGAAATGGCGGCGTAATCCTGCTGATGGGGGTTCTCCTCTGCCTGGTTTTTACCAGCCTTATTGGAAATACCCTTGCTCTGAGCCGATTGTTTTACGCTCTGGGAAGGGATAAGGTGCTTCCGACCCGATTTGCTGATTTAAATAACAAAGGGATTCCTTCCAGGGCCATTTCTCTTGTTGTGGGAGTATCCCTTTTCATCCCCCTGGTTGGAAGAACGGCGATTGGCTGGATTGTAGATGTAACAACCATCGGAGCAGTTATCGTATATGGTTTTGTTTCGGTCTGTGCCTGGAAGACAGCAGATTTCAGAGGAGATAAGGTCGAGAAAATGACAGGTCTCTGGGGCTTTATTATTATGGCTGCCATAGGGATGTATACCCTGATTCCTAATCTTTTCTCCCATGGCTCCATCGAACCCGAGTCTTATTTTCTCTTTGTAATATGGGCGATTCTTGGCTTCCTTTTCTTCCGCCTGGTTCTCAGCAGGGACAGTTCCGGAAGGTTTGGCTATTCCAT
>CADBME010000114.1 GCA_902795715.1 uncultured Lachnospiraceae bacterium
ACACCACCTTGCGATCTGGATGAACATTCCTTTATATGGGCTTTGGAGATACTTCTCGTGTCTCATAATATACGGAAGGCATCCGTACTTGAGTAAAATTCTGATTCTTTCGAAGACACTTACAATTTCGTTCTCGTCTTGACCGTCAAACCCAGAAAGCACATATAACTTTGTCGGGTTAGCGCAATATTCGCGCCATAGCTTCAGTTGCTTTTCGATCCATTCTGCGTCCTCAATATGATCGAACGCAAAGATATAATCACCGTAGTATCTTGCTTTGCTGAGCACCTTAGCCTTTTCCGGGGTCATGAGTCTCAGGTCGATCCCTTGTTTAAATTGGAACGGCTTTTTGGTCTCCATAAGCTCTTCAAATACTTCTTTCCACTTAGGATATCCAAAAATATTATCATCCCAGCAATATATATATTTCCTTGATGGATCATACCACTCTGTTATATGACTGTGAAACTCCACTCTTTTAGAGGCATGGTTGACACAGAAATCGCATTGCCTGAAACATCCGCGCGTTGCGAATCCTATAGAGAAATATAGGTAGTCCTTATACCACGTCTCTTTGTTTTTTCTTGAGTCATGCTCAATATATTCATCATATATATGATAGTCCGGCATATGATGCTCTATTTCATGGGGCAACTTTGGAGCATGATCAAAATAAAAACCTGTTCCGCCAAAGAACACATTGTCAAACGTGAGAAGCCGCCGGTCTATTTTTGTAAAATCAAATACCTTTGATATATAGACTGCCCTGAATTTCTGCAGACCCTCATAAGTGTTCAGTTCGGAAAAATCCCCTACTTGAGTGTACAGTTCTGAATAATCCTCAATCAGCCTGACCGTACACCCTCTTTCTTTGAAAAAACCGCTCAATTTCATGATTACAAGATTGGGATGCCTTGTTCCCCCATCAAGAAGGTCTGCATCGACAAGTGCTATCCTGCAATCCTGAAAACTATAGTCAGGTTCTATGTGCCGGGCAACATCGAGCGAATAGATACCGTGCTCATCCGGCTCGGACACAATCCGTGTCTCCACCTCTGCTGCCATTTGTTATTCCTCCCAGTGTTAATAAAGAGAGATGATCATAACTCGTCAAAGAATCTCTCATATGATATATAAATCTTCTTTTTTGCAGAAGAATAGAAAAGGTCTGCTTCGGACACTAGATGATAAATCTTGTTTTTCTCCAGAGTAATCCCATAATCGTATTCCAGAAGATTTCTGATGTCATTTGGACTTATACTGCCATATTTTTCAACGATCTCTCTGATCAATAGGCAGGAATTAAAAAGTTTCGCAGTCCCCTCTTTATAGACAGACTGCCTCCCCAATTTCTGTCTGCCAAAGAATCCACTTCCATAGAGGACAGAATCCCAAAACATAGTTGACATTCCAAATCCAGCATATGGATTATTGAAACAGGACTTTTCCAAATACTGAACTGTGAACATCTGCCCGTCCGCAAAATCCCGTACCATTTTGCTATAATCCTCAAGCATTGATTTGGTGATACCAATGGCATTTAATAGTCTATCCGTGATAAATCTTCCGTCCGCTATTTCAAAGATATCCCAGGATAGTTTCATGTCTCGTATTCTGTAATAGATAATACGGTTTTCTAATAACCACTCCTTATCACTCAAGTCAAACTCACCTTGAGCAAGGTAATCATCTAATATGCTTGAAACACTGCTGTATTTATCCGCTTTAAATACTAAATTCTCACTGATTTTGTAACCAAGCAGCCTAAAATTATATGAGTTTAATTTATGAAGGTCATGCCCTGGCAGTTCTTTTGTATAAGCCTCTTTGATGTCTTTTATCGGCATATAGTCTTCATTGACCATTTTCGACAATATACGGCGTTCCTCTATTGTGAGATCTTCGTAATCAATCCTGTATATCCCGTTGCTAAGATACTGTTCTATATTTATAAAAAAATTTGCTATAACAGAACCGACATCGCTCCCGTATCGCTCCTGATATTCTATAGCAAGGTCTGTTTGAGAGATTGGTGCCTCCTCAACAAGCAAATCCCATACCTGTTCGAACCTGTCTCCTTTTCCGAATATGATCGTAGGCTGGCGTCCAAAAACAATACTTTCGTCATTAACATTTTTCTTCAGTAAGTTATGCAGTTCATATTCGTCGTGGATACTGTATTCTTCCATGACCTCAGGATATCTGTCAGTGAAATATCTAGTCGATATTTCCATGTCCTTTATTTCATAAAACCCAATCTTGAAAAGCAGATCAGGCATATCCTCTGGTGTAACGCGTGCGTAACAAACTCTCCGTCCATTAACCAGGAGTACTCCCGGATATTTTACAAAGGTTGTTGTGACGTACCTGTCTGTGATTTCCAGATTTGGTATGTTTTCCAAACCGTGATATTCTACAAATTCCCTGTATTTCTGTGTCAGAATCTCTCCGGAAACAGCGTGTTCGTATTTTTTGAGTAAGTGTAGCGCTATCGACGGTTTCTTTTTTTCTACTTTTATCCCATCATCGTCGATATAGTCTCTGTATATATACTTTTCGGCATTAACCAACATATATTCTGGAAGGTTTTCTTCTAAGAGTCCTTTGAGATCGTTGTCACCTTTTTCATGGCGAAGCTTCAGATATTCGTAGGATTCTCCTCTAAAACCAGTGATTGCGACAAAAGCATCTTTTTCAATGCAGTATTTTTCAAAAATATCCGAATACCGGTCTTCCATGACCTTTGGGAATTTTACCAAACACTTGTTGGTGATCTGTCTAACTCTTTCTCTTGTGACGTTATATTTATTTCCTATCTGTTCCAGCACAAACCCGTTGAGCCTCATCAACACTATTTTCCTAGTGCGTTCGTCTTCTATACCCTCTACATATTCCAATGCAGTTTGATAATGCAATATGTAATGATCTCCTTCTATATCTAAGAAATCATCTTCCAACCAGCAATCAATATAATTATTTCTTAGGCTGCTGAGTTTTTCAGGAAATACTCCACTTATTGAATCATCATCAACAACATAACCGTCTTTTGACGCATTAAGAAGCGCTGATCTAAAAAGATCATCAAAAAAAGGAGAACGGACTGCCTCGGACAATACAACCTCATCCTGTTTTGGAATTGACGTCAGCCAT
>CADBME010000115.1 GCA_902795715.1 uncultured Lachnospiraceae bacterium
CTGTGGCTGCCGCTGCTTCTGCGGATACGGTTCCTACCTGTCTTGCCGGCTCTTTTACCGGAGGAAGCTTGTTGATATCAAAGTCAATAGCATCGAGGAGCTCCTTGGACCAATCCAGGGTGGAAACATCCATCATACCGTGAAGAGCCAGGGATGCCGGATCAGTGAAGACTTCTGTAGAGCCCAGTTTGTGGAGAAGCCATTCCTGACCATTTACGAAAAGATAGGTCTTATCATAAAGATCCGGCTGATGGTCTCTTACCCATTTATATTTTGCGAAGGACCATGCACCACTGATGGGGGCACCGGCAATCTTATGATATTTCTCAATGCCGATATTGTCTTTGATCCACTGTACTTCTTCAATCGGGCGGTTGTCAGACCATACAATGGCATTGGCCAGCGGTTCCCAGTTCTCATCTACAGCCACAAAGGTTCCTCTCTGGCTGGAGATACCAACGGATCCGATCTCCTTGGGATCAACGCCTGCAATCTCGATGGCTTTTCTTACTGTGAAGCAGAGAGCGTTCCACAGATCATACATATCCTGCTCAACCCAGCCGACTCTGGGTGTGATTACCGGGTATTCCTGATATGCCTTGCCAAGCTCTTTACCTTTAAGATCGAAAATGATCGTCTTAAGACCGGTCGTACCTGCATCGATACCTGCGATATACTTTGCCATGTGTTCTCCTTTCCCAATACTTTTGTTGATGTTTTGTCTTTATTTTCTCTATCTCATGCAGTCCGGATTGTCCCCGGATAAATCCCACCGGGGACTCCGTCTGCTCTTATACAATTGGACTAGTGCATTCTGGCTCCGGTTACCATCAGGGTATCCCCGCTGACATAGCTGCCCATGTCGGAAGCCAGGAAAAGGAAAGCTTTGCCGACTTCTTCCGGCTCTCCCATACGTACCATGGGGATGGTAGCCATCTTCTTCTCGTACTGCTCCGGTGTAAGCTTGGAGTAGTTTCTCTTGATCATGTCGGTTGCAATGGTTCCCGGTGCTACAGCGTTAACACGAATATTGTACTTGCCCAGGAGTTTTGCAGAATACTTGGTCAGGGCAATGATTCCGGCCTTGGATGCACCGTATTCCGGACCGGTACTTCCGCCGGTCACACCTGAGATCGAAGACATGTTGACAATACTTCCGTATCCCTGTTTCTTCATAATCTCAGTAACATACTTCATGGTCAGGAAAACCGATCGAAGATTGACATTGAGAACCTTGTCCCACTGCTCGGGGCTGGTAGTCTCTAAATCTGTCATGTAGGATACTCCGGCAATATTGCAGAGAATATCGATTTTTCCCCAGCGGTCCATGGTTTTTTTCACTGCGCCCTGGATTACTTCTACAGAGGATGCATCACCCACGATATACTCTACTTCAACGCCCATCTCCTTCAGTTCTTTTTCTACCGCCTCGCCGGACTCTCCTTTAGCGATATCGATGATGGTCATGCCCTTCAGGTCCGCTTTAGCAAAAGTGAGCGCTGTAGCCTTGCCGATTCCCTGACTTGCTCCGGTGATGATACAGATCTTGTCTTTTAAAGATACTTCAAACATAGCTTTCGCCACCTTTCCAAATAGATAAGATAATTGAAATCATAAAATGAGGAAGGCCAGGGGCCAAAAGATTCCGCCCCTGACCTCTTCATCATCAATCATTTCCTTCTATGACCAACTGTCAACACTATTCCTTGATTATACCGCGAATCACCTTAAGTGCATCAAATGCAGGCTTCATATCCTCTCTGACAAGCTTCTTCTGCTTCTCATAGATTGCACGATATAATTTTGTATTTTCCGGATTGGGCTTGTAGATCTTCTTAACCTCAAGCCATTTATCCCAGAAGTCCTCAAGGTTATCAATATCTCCTACAGCATAGGCTGCCGTGATCACGTTGGTCATTACAGCGCCGCCTGCTTTCTTTAAGGTTACAACCTCTGCGTCAAGCATATCTGCCTTGATCTGGTTCCAGAGATCCGAACGGCTGCCGCCCTCTGTAATAGTAATCTTCTTGAAGTCCACACCACTTGCGCGGTAGCTGTCGCCCATCTCCATATAGTCATAGCCGATTGCCTCTAATACCGCTCTCCAAAGAACAGCCTGATCGGTGTCAAGGGTCATGTTCAGGAAGCATCCGCTGGCATTGGCAGCTTCTTTGAAACCACCGGACAGATAGGGCAGGAAGAGAACACCATTTGATCCTGCCGGAACATCCTTGGCCCGCTCGGAAAGGTCATCGTAGTAGGCTGCGTCATCCGGTTTGTTACATACATTATCACGATACCAGCGCAAAGCCATACCGCCTGTACGTACAATTCCCCAGTAGAAATAGGTATCCTTCATGGTACCTGAATTGAAGATCAGTCCGGTTTCCGGTCTGGACAGCTCCGGCATAATCTTCTCTGTGGACAAGCAGAACATAGCTGCTGTACCGGCAACGTCTGCTGCCATGTTGGGACCAGTAAGACCGGCTCCGATCATGGACTGCATGGTGTCTCCTGCGCCGCCGCAGATGGGTGTGCCGGCAGGAAGTCCGGTAAATGCAGCATCCTCTTCATTCAGACCGCCAATGATATCCCAGGGTTTTACGATCTTGGGCATGTATTTCTTGTCAATTCCCAGGATCTCCAGCTGCTTATCCGACCATTCTTTCTTATATATATCAAATCCGAGTCCCCATCCGCTCATGGCACCCCAGTCAATAAAGGCA
>CADBME010000116.1 GCA_902795715.1 uncultured Lachnospiraceae bacterium
CAGATACAAATAGGGGGAAGCGGATATTCTCTTGAATCTTGATTTCATTCTCCGGCTTTTTTCTTCATAAAGCTTTTCTACGCTGCCGTATCCGTCCTTTTCATAAGCCTGAAACAGCGCTCTCCTGCCAAGCGGAGGATCGCAGGGCTTTCTCAGACTGCCGTTATACTTGCTTATTTTCACGCCATCGACCTCAGCGAGAATTAGTCCGTCCTCAACGGAAGAGACAGCCTGCAGTCCTTTTTGGGTGCGACATAACACGCATGATATTCCATCCTTGTCAGAAAAAACTTTTCTTTTCAGCAAATCAGGATATGTAAGATCAAAGCCCCAAAAATCACCAATGGTGAGATCGCCGATTCGTTCGTAAGCTGCATACGGACACCTATAACATGAATCACGGTAAATAAAAGTTTTCAAGAAGAAATAAAGATAGGAAAGGATATATGTATAATAATATCGGACATTCCTGTCTTCTTCCGTCACTGCGACATGTTCGCAGATCCATCCGTGTATCTTACTACGAAAATCCAAATAGAGTACGCCCCTACCATTTCTCTTTTTATATTCCTGCAGGAATCCATCGAACATCTCCTGGGAAGGGACACCATGGCAGACTATATCGATCGTAAGCAAATTATCATAGTCCCTACCCAAATAATTCTTCAGCGCTGACACTTGGCAAGGAGTACCTGTGAAGAGCACTTTGCGCCCTTTTTCAATATCCTCTTTCACCTTTTGATATATCCCATCGGTTTTCGACTGTATATATTTCGCGCCTCTGCACTTATTGACCTCATCAATTGTTTCAGCCCGGATATGACGTACACTCAGATCACCATTATCATTTAACAGCGCCGCTCCGTATACAATTCCTCCGCTCTCGATGCAATGCCTAGCAATTGCGAAGAATATGCCGCCGCTCGTCGACTTCTTAAGCTCGGATTTGTCCCTCAATACAGTCGCATAACATTTCTTTGCCAAACCCTTCTCATGCGGGCTCTGCATCGGACACACCTTCACACATTTTCCGCATTCCACGCATTTTTCCATATTAACCGACGCATATCTAAAGCCGTCCGTACCGGTTTTCATATCAATAGCTCCGCGAGGACAAACGGAAACACAGACAGCACAGCCAGAGCAATTCAACTGCCTATATACATCGATGTGTTTAAATGTATGCTTTAATTTGTAAAGCTCAGCCTCCTTAACGATAGATGCTATATACGCTTCTGAATCCTTGCGCTTATTCGCAAGGATCGTATCCGCGCCTGAAAAATCAATATCGTTGCCTATGAGAGAAGTGACCGCATTTTCAATATCCTTTTTCTCAATCCAAAGATGCTCCAGCCCGATCATTTCCAAGAATTCCCTTGCTCTATCGCCAGTGCCATCAAGCTTGATCGAAAGCACTTTTTTGTGAAACTGAACAGAAAAAGCAGTTCCGTGAAAAGAATTAGTGACCACATACGCAGCATGTTTTACCAGCCCAAGAAACTCTTCTACTCCTGCGTCCTTGACAAAGGTAATCCCCGGTTCGTTTAACGCAAGATTCCCGGTATAGTAAATCTTCATCCCTGTCTTTTTTGACAGCAGCCTCGCTACCTGTAAAGTATCCTCATCGGGACGGAGCATGTACACAAAAATGTATTTTTCATCTTTTGGAAGGTAATGCTGGCATTTCTGCGACCAGAATGAACCGTCAAAAAGAAGCGTTGGATCAATATCCACCCGCGTTTTCTTATTAATATATCCGCGCAGGCACGCCTCCCCGCTTTTTTCACGGAAGGAAACACCGGTAAAATCATCAATATAGTTGGCCAGCATCCTTCCCTGAACCTCGGTTATCGTATTAACTCCAAGGCTCACTGCATATGAAAACTTTGGAACGGGCGTCAAACATTCGAAATTCAGCAGAAATTCCCGCCGGATGGGTCCATTGGGATTCCATAGCTGATCGCTTCCGGTTATAAATGCGTCAGTTTTTTCCACCTCATTTAATACATCTGAATAGGAACCGCACCTAACTACATTCATTTGTTTCCAAAATGTTTCAACCTTTGCATTTTTTTCTGAGAAATACGCTTTTGATTTTTTAAGCTTGTACTGAGTTAATCTGCCGTAATAAGGATTCCTTTTCAGAAGCTTGATAATATTCCGTTTTTGTCCGTGAACAGGTGCGTCCACCTGAAGAATATATGATTCCGCGCCTAATTCTCCCAGTTTCTTCTGGAGGGCAAATGCCTGCAGGGAAGTGCCATAATTATTATTTTTAAATGTACATACACCGACTCGTGCCACGACCATAACCTCCCGCAGCTTTCAGGTTTTATGTCTTATTATGCTGACAATGCCCGCAATTCTCCTGCGCTGCAGCACTGCGATCACTATCGCGATCCCAAGCACAACGTATCTCAGAAGATTGAATCTGTACAGAATAACCATCAGGATATTGATGGCAAGCACGATCAGAGACATGATGACAAGAAACTTGACTTCAAATATCTGATTGCCTTCATATCTGCGGATGCAAAGCCCGTGCATAATAAAGTAATGCAGAACGCAGAACATGATATAGCAAAACAACGTAGTATAGCCTGCGGCGATATACCCAAACACGGGAATAAAAAGGTAATTCAGAACAATATTGGCGGCGGCGCAGCAGATTGAAACCAGCGTAATTTTCTTGACTTCCTCGTGATAGGATTCAAACATGATGCAGATATTATAAACAAACATAAAGAAGGTGCTGCCGATTACAGGAGGAATGGCATAGACCGCTTCCAAATACTTTTTGCCGCCCATCAACAGCACGATTTCAGGCGCGAGAGTCATGATAATGACCGATAGTGTCATTACCAAAAAAACCATGCTGTACACAAGGTCTCTGATCTCTTTGATGCGCTTCTCTTTTATCCTCAGATAAATCCACGGTTTGATCGCTTCAACGATGCTATCCTTTATGCTCTTGACAATAAACTGAATGGAATACGCAAGGCTGTAGTATCCGGCGGCTGTGGCACCAATCATTGAATTAATCATGATTCTGTCTGACGAGGCCAGAACGATCACGGATAAACCGTGGGGAATGAGCGGTACCTGCAC
>CADBME010000117.1 GCA_902795715.1 uncultured Lachnospiraceae bacterium
GCGCTACACCTCCATATTTAGACTTAATTTTTTCATCAAAGCATTTGCAAAACCTTCATCTAAGATACAGATGGAAGCCCTGTATGTTTTGCCGATCCATCGGCCTAATTCTTCTTTGATACTGTACTCCGCCATAGGAACATGGTAATAATCACACATGTTCCGGAACATTTTTTTTGTGTTGTCCGAAGCATCACAGGCCACGATGACCAGATAGCCTTTGCCGGTTTTCACCGCTTTTTCTGTTGAAAACTCTCCGCTGACAATCTTTCCGGCTCTGGCCGCCAGCCCGATCATGGACAATACCTTATCTGTCTGTTTCAAGTCCGTTCAACTCCTCATCCAGTCGTTCATATATTTCTCCAGGAATCTCTGTCTTCAATGCCCTTGACAGTGCGCTGCTCTTCCTGGCCTTTTTCAGGCATTCCGGCGACGGACACAGGTACACGCCCCGTCCGTTTTTCCGGCCTTCCCGATCCAGGATTACTTCTCCCTGCGGAGTCCGGATGATGCGAATCAATTCCTGTTTGGTTTTTTTCTCCCTGCATCCGGCACATTGTCTGAGCGGTATTTTCTTTGCCATCTTTCACCTGCCTGTCAGTTTCTGTACTTACTCTTCTCCTTCATAGTCCCCGTCATCATAATCGGAATCGTCGTAGTCATCCTGACCCTGGTCATCGTAATCCCGGTCGTCATAGTCTTCCCGGTCTTCATCATCGTAATCCCGGTCGTCGTAGTCTTCCCGGTCTTCGCCATCATAGTCCCGATCGTCATAGTCTTCCCGGCCTTCGCCATCATAGTCCCGGTCGTCATAGTCTTCCCGGCCTTCGCCTTCGTAATCCCGGTCGTCGTAGTCTTCCTCATAGGAATCCGAACGATCGTAATCATCACGATAGTCCTCGTATTCTTCTTCAAGCTCTTTAGCCTGACTTTCACTCTTGATATCAATCTTGTATCCGGTAAGACGGGCTGCCAGACGGGCATTCTGTCCTTCTTTTCCAATAGCCAGGGACAGCTGATAATCCGGAACAATAACTCTGGCACTCTTTTCCGTCTCATGGAGCCATACGGAAACAACCTTGGAAGGACTGAGGGCATGTTCAATCAGAATGGCCGGATCATCACTCCACTCAATGACATCAATCTTCTCTCCATGAAGGTCATTGACAATGGTATTGACCCTGGATCCGTTTACACCGACACAGGCGCCGACCGGATCAACATTGGGATCATTGGATGAAACCGCAATTTTAGTTCTGGATCCTGCCTCTCTGGCAATACTCCGAATCTCCACAGTACCGTCGTATACTTCAGCAACCTCTTTTTCAAATAAACGCTTTACCAGCTCCGGATGGGTTCTGGATACCAGAATCCTCGGTCCCCGGTTGGTCTTCTTGACTTCCACGATATAGAGTTTGATCCGGTCTGTGGGTTTGTAAACCTCGCCCTTGACCTGCTCTTTCTCCAGAAGAACCGCGTCGGTCTTGTCATCAAGACTCACACTGATGTTCTTCCCGTTAAAACGCTGTACCACACCGGTGACGATGTCTTTTTCTTTCAGGGAGAAATGCTGGTAAATCATTTCCCTTTCTTCTTCTTTTATCTTTTGGACAATAATGCTTCTGGCGTGCTGGGCAGCAATTCTTCCGAAGTTCTTGGGAGTCACCTCGATCCGGACGATATCACCCACCTCATAGCGGACATCCTTCATCTTGGCTTCCTCGATGCTGATTTCTGTCACCGGATCTTCCACTTCTTCCACTACGGTTTTCTCAAGCCACACTGTGATGTCGCCGGTCTCCCGGTCCATATTGACCTTGGTTATGGCATTCTTTCCGTAATCCTTACTTGCAGCACCTACAAGGGACTCCTCGATGGCTTCCATGATCGTTTCTTTTCCGATCTGTTTTTCTTTTTCCAGCTGATCGAGAGCTGCTATTAATTCATGACTCATTTTCTTTCCTCCAAATGACTTATGATCCTTGTAATCAGAAATCAATTGCCTGTCGAATCAGGGCAATGTCTTTCCTGTTGTAGATTTTCTCTTCTCCCTCATCGAGCAGGGTTACCGTGTTCTCGGCAAAATCCTGCAGGATTCCTTCGAATTCTTTTTGCTTATTCACGGCCTTAAAGAGCTTAAGTTCTACCTTTTTTCCTATATTTCGCCTGAAATCCTTGTCCTTCTTTAAGGGCCTTCCCAGCCCGGGAGAACTGACTTCAAGAATATAGGGATCTTTGATAAAATCTTCCTCATCCAGTTTCTTTTCGAGAGCCCTGCTGATCAGAACACAGTCATCAATGTTGATGCCGCCTTCTTTATCTGCATAGATCTGTAAATGCCAGTCAGCTCCCTCTTTCACGTATTCTACATCCACAAGCTCAAACCGGTTCTCTTCAATAATAGGCATAACCAGTTTTTCGGTTCTCGCGATTATTTCCGTTTTCTTCATATTTGACTCGCTCCCAGGTTGGTATTAAATAACAATTAAAAAGAGTGGGCGGACTGCCCACTCTTTAAAACAAAAAGTATAACAATGGCATTATAGCAACTTGTTACGGGAAATGCAAGCTATTTTTTTGCCTACTCATCATCCGTGGTGATTTCACCGGTTTCGATGATGAATTTGACGCTGCTGCTGGCCTTTCCGGATTTGCTGGTGAAGATGTCATATCGGCCATCGGCTTTCTTTACAGCCCGGAGACGGTTGGTTACCTCGATGAGGTCATCGCCGGCCAGGTCGGAGATTTTTTGAATTCCTTCCTGGTCAAACTCTGACATACCGTCAGCCAGTTTATTGGACCCGTCAGCAATCTTACCGATTCCGTCCTTGACTTCTCCGCCCTTGGACACAAGCAATCCCATGCCGTCAGCCAGCTGATCTGATCCCTGGAAGGCCAGGCTGACACCGTCTGTATAGGTATCCAATCCCTTACCGATAGACAGAGATCCGTCATAAAGCTGTTTGGAACCGGAAGCCAAAGTGGAGGATCCCTGCTTGAGCAGGCTGTTATTACTCCTGAGTTTGGAGGAACCGGCTGTGATCTCTCCCATGGAAGCATCCAGCTGGTCAAGTCCACCGGCCAGTTTTCCGGCCCCCTTGTTGAGAGCATCATACTGTCCGGGGAATTTTTCGACTTTTTTCAATATTTCTATGAATTTTTCCTTGTTAAGCTGGTTCAGCGAAGCCATAAGTCTGCGGAAGGCTTCCGAATGCACCGCCAGTTGGCCGCTGATCTTTCGAAGCTGTTTGACATCGTTGCGAATGCCTTTGGTCTCACCCGAAATTTTGCCGGCCAGACCATTAATTTTGTCTGCGGTCTCCTTGTAATTCTCCAGGCTTTGCCCCAGGTCATCGACAGCTTCGTTGAGCTTGCCATTAACTCCGACATTGACCTTACAGCTCTCCTTATCGACAGATCCTACTTTGTCAACCTTCTTGTCCACCTTGGATACTTCTTCCCCGTCTCCGCCGGAAACCCCGGATGCATCTGCATCCTCCAGCTCCTTGATGGCGTCGTTGATTTTCCCTTTCACACTGTCGTCCAGATCCGATGTGTCGATATCCCGGAGTGTGGAAAGGGCCTGGGAAATATGGCTGTCTGTGGAATTCAGACGATCGTTGGCCTGGTCAAGAGCCGACTTGGCATCCTTGTAATTTCCATTGGCTTCATCAATCTTGTTGTTGGCGGCGTCGATGGCTCCATTGGCCTCATCGATACGGTCATTGGCCTCATTGATTTTTTCATTGGCTTTGTCCGCTGCAGCCTGGGAAGCTTTATCGGAAGCTTCTTCATTGATCTTGGCGGCGGCCTCTCTGACCGCTTTCATCTTCTCGCTGACGGCCTTGTGGCTGTCCGACAGCTGTTGTGTAAGTTTATCAAACTGGTCCATGGCTTCGCTCAGAGCATCCAGATTATCGAGAAGGGCCTTGCTGTTTTTTTCAATGTCATTGAATAAATCTTTCAGATCCTCTTGTGTGTAATCCGTCTTCTCAAGATCAGACATAACCTGTTTCACGTCTTTGATCTTGTCTTCCAATTCTCCGACAACGGAAGAATAGCTGTCAATTCCCTTCTTCAGTTCATTGGCTCCGTCATCCAGGGTTTTTGTCCCGGCTTTTACCTGTTTTAAATAATCATCCAGGGTCGATACCCCGTCTGTGTAATCCTTTAAACCCTGCTCCAGACTCTTGCTTCCGTCTTTGATCTTTTTCAGACCATCCGACAGGGTCTCCGCCCCCTTGTTTAACTTCACAGAGTTCTCATCCAGAGTTTTGAGTCCTTTTTCCAGTTCTTTTGCCCCGTCCGAAGCCTTATCAACTCCGTCCAGGTATTTGCCGAACCCTTTATCCAGAGTTCCGATTCCATCGGCCAGCTCCCTGGATCCGTCCACAAGCTTGGTAGAAGCATCTGTCAGTTTGTCGATATCTTCCTCGAGATCATCCACATCACTGACCTTGTCGGTATCGATGTCATTAAGAAGACCGTTGGTCACAGCGGTAGCTGTCATGGAAAGCTGGAAGTCTTTGGCATCGGCCGTCACCTCCACATAGGAGGGGATGTCCACATCTTCAAGCTTTTCAAACGTGGAAAGAGACAGACTGTCTTCCAGACCCGGCATAGCCATACCCAGAACAAAATTCTTATCTCCATCCCCCAGAACCTGACCGTTTACCACCTCGATGTTATCAAAATGTTCCGAGGGGAGGATCATGGCTGTGATGGCCATAAAGGGAGTGTTAATGGTATAATCCTTTCCTTTGATTTTTACTGTCTGGAAAGAATCATTGGTGTAGTCGAAACGGATTTTGACCTTTCCGGACTTGCCGGCCAGGCTTTCCCCGCTGACTTTTTTCCCATCCAGAAAATAGGAAATCTTTACGTTGACCGGCAGTTTCTGGTCAGTGGTACCCTGATAATAGATTTCATTTCCACCGGCTCCCCAGGTAATGTCCCCATTGCCGTCGTCCCTGTACTCTTCATCCCCCTTCACGTTTTTAATGTCGTTAAGGTTGGACCGGTCCTTGATTTCCTCCTCCGAATCCAGATTTCGAAGCCAGTCACTGACCGTCACTTTCTCTACACTTCCGTCCGTGGCGGCATTGACATAAACCGTTTCCGTTTTATCTTTTTTATTGGAAGATTTCTTTTTTCCTTTGGCGGCGACCGGACTGAAAACCGTCACGGCACAAAGACTTGCCGCAAGCATTATTGCAGCTGATTTTTTTATGGTCTTGTTCAGGATTTGAGATTTCATTGCTGCCTCCTTGCTCTAAAAAGCATCCCTCATCCGGGATACCATGCGTCGGATGGTATGGTTACATCTGTAAAGATTATTCCCTTTTCTATAGATTGAACCCCTGATTATTTTTAATAATTAATGTGTGTCATACCCATGGTTGTCTTGCAGATTATTTTATCAAAAAGCAAAAGCATGGCGGGCAGAAGGGTCAGAACGATAAACATACTCATGACGGCTCCCCGGGCCAGCAGAGTACAGATTGAACCGATCATATCTACCCTGGAGTACATGGTAACTCCAAAGGTCGCCGCAAACAGACTCATGGCACTGGTAAAGACCGAGAGCATGTTGGTCTGATGACTGACCGAAACCGCCTCACGCTTATCAAGACCTTTTTTACGTTCTTCCACATAGCGGGTTGTCATGACGATTGCATAATCCACCGTGGCTCCCAGCTGAATGGTTCCCACCACTATGCTGGCAACAAAGGGCAGTTCCGTGCCCGTATAATAAGCCATGGCCATATTGAGAAGAATGGCAAACTCGATGATGGCTACCAGAATAGCCGGTATGGATATGGACCGGAATACCAGCATGATAATCAGGAAAATAGCGATGGCCGATGCGATATTGACATTGCGGATATCCACATTGGTTACATCTTCCAGATCCTTCATCAGAGGGGCCTCCCCCACCATGATGGAAGCGGGATCGTATTTCTTGGTAATCTTATTGATTTTTGCAAGCTGCCTGTTCACTTCAGGAGTGGCCTGGGAATACTCAGATCCTACAAACATAAGCTCCGACTTGTCACTCTGCAGCATCTTACTGATTTTCTTTGGAATCATCTCCTGGGGGACCATGGGACCGAAGATCGACTGTATCCCGATACACCATTTTACCCCATCTACTTCTTTGATCTCATTAGTCATTTTCCCTTTGGTGATAGGATCCACGTTCCGGTCCAGCATAAGCAGATGGACCGTGGCCATATCGAATTCCTCTTCCAGCTTGTGATTGGCCACGTTGCTGGGAAGATCATCGGGAAGAGAATGAGCGATATTATAATAAACACTGACATGGTTGTTGCCATACATGGCCGGAATGATCAGTATGATAAAGGCAACCACTGCCAGAGCATGATATTTTATAAGGAAATGAGAAAGTTTCTGACCTCCGTGAATAATGGGAGTGTGCTTTGTCTTCTCAATCGCCTTGTCAAAAAAGAGGATGAATGCCGGCAGGGTCGTAACACAGGTAATCACGCCTATGATAACCCCCTTGGCCATAACAATACCCAGATCTCTGCCCAGGGCAAAGGTCATAAAACACAGGGCGGCAAAACCGGCCACCGTAGTCACCGAGCTGCCCACTATGGAAATAAAAGTCTTGGAAATGGCCTCACCCATGGCATCGCTGCGGTCTTCGTGGCCCTCTTTGGCCTCCTCATAACTGTGGAGGAGGAAAATGGAATAATCCATGGTAACACCCAGCTGAAGAACCGCCGTCAGGGCCTTGGTGATATAGGAAACCTGTCCCAGGAAGATATTGGTTCCCA
>CADBME010000118.1 GCA_902795715.1 uncultured Lachnospiraceae bacterium
GAATTGAACGTTCAAGGTTGTTCTGTTATTCAGTTATCAAGGTTCTGTTTTTGTCCGCTCACGTGCGAACTTCCATATATTATCACAAGGGAATTATGGTGTCAAGAAGAAATTTAAAAAATTTTAGAGAGCCCGATCTGCAGATATCTCTATTTCGTTTTTACCTGGATGCTGTAAACTTTGACGTTCTGATCTGATCGGATGCAGATATAGTTCTTCCCTTTTTTTACCTTGATTTTTTCTGTGGTGAATTTATCTACATCCTTGCCGGCTGTGGCGGATGTGATTTCCTTTTTATCCGTGTCATACAGGGTGATGACATGGTCGGCAACATCCTTCTCCTGGTTGAACTGTATGGTAATTTCGTCATCCTGATCCATGGTAAAACTGTAGTAGTCCGAATCATCCTTGCTTACATTGCTCCCGTGATATATGGTGTCGTTCTCAATGGCATTGGCCTGATCGGGATTATTGTTGGACTCGCTCTCCCAGTCCTCGGCTGCCAGATAGTTCACGGAAAATGTGTAGGGGTCTTTGTTGCCGGGCGACTCGATCAGAAGGTAATTGTTCCCTTTATTTACGGAGATTTCCTGGGAAGTAAAGGTCTCCTGGTCCTTTTCTACTTTAAGTTTACAGTACTCTTTACTGTCACTGTCAAAAAGGGTCAGATTGTGGGCTTCCGCTCCATTGCTGTGGTCGAAGCTGATGGTGATAAAGCCATTTTCTTCGGCCTCAAAAGTATAGTAGTCCTTGTCCTCTTTTTTGACATTGTTTCCTTTGTAGAGGGTGTCCGTCCTGATCTCATCAGCCTGGTCAATCTGATCGTTGGGTTCGGATTCCCAGTATTTGTTTTTCTCACATTGGAGAGATAAGGTGAATAGTTCGGGGTTGTTATTGGAATGAATGTTGATATAGTTGATCCCCTTGCCGATACTGAACTGAGGGCTGGTGTAAGTTTCCATATCCTCTTCGCAGACAGCCTGGAATATTTCCTCTTGTTCCGGATTGTAGATTCTGATCTCGTGTTCACCGACGTCTTTCTTTTGTTCGAAATTGATGATGATATAGCCATCTTTTTCCACTTCGAACTTATAGAGGTGGTCGTCTTCCCCGTCCGCATTGTTATCTTCCACGATATCCATCTCAGATATATCCTTTGCTTTGTCAAAAGGAAGGGCTTTGGATGATTTAGAATCAGTCCCTTCTTCCTTAGTCTCTGTAGTCTCGGCAGAGACACAGATGGAAGGTGTTCCAAGGATAAAGGATGTCATAAAGAGGACGGCCATCAGGATGGATAATGAGATAGTCAGATTTTTCTTTTTCATAGCAACTCCTTTCTGCAGTTATAATTCCGGCTGCAAGCCGGATCACTTTCATGCTTCTAAAGGTTATTGTTCAGGCCGGATATTGTCCGGCCTGAACGCATTGCTGTCTTTTTCAGTCTTCTACAGGTTTACTTATGGCAAGGCTGAGCTCTTCAAGCTGGCTTTCCTCTACCACATTGGGGGCATCGGTTAGCAGGCATGATGCATCCTTAATTTTCGGAAATGCGATAACGTCCCGGATGCTGGTTTCCTGGGCCATAAGCATAACCAGACGATCTAGCCCGTAGGCCAGTCCTGCATGTGGCGGAACTCCGTATTTGAAGGCTTCCAGGAGGAAACCGAATTTTTCCTGAGCGGTCTCCGCAGAGATTCCCAGGCTCTCGAACATTTTTTCCTGGATGTCATTCTGATGGATACGGACGCTTCCGCCTCCTAATTCGGTTCCGTTGAGTACGATGTCATAGGCCTTGGCCCGGACGGCGCCGGGATCGGTGTCGATGAAAGCCAGGTCTTCTTCCATGGGCATGGTAAATGGATGATGCATGGCTGTGAATCGGTTTTCTTCTTCTGACCACTCCAGAAGGGGGAATTCAGTGATCCAGACAAACTGATAGTCTGCCGGATCCAGCAGGCCAAGGTCTCCTGCAAAACGGAGACGAAGCGCGCCTAAGACGTCGCATACTACCTTGTAATTGTCTGCAGCGAACACGATCAGGTCTCCCTTTTCTCCTCCCATGGCCTGAATGATCTCATTCAGTTTTTCCTCGGAAATGAATCTGGAGAAGGGGCATTTGATGCTGCCATCGGATTTAAGCTGGATATAGGCCAGGCCTTTAGCGCCATAGTCTTTGGCATTTTTCTCAACATTTTTCATCTTCTTGGAGGACAGATCTCCCAGGCCTTTGGCACACAGGGCTCGTACATAGCCGCTATTTTCCACGGCATTGTCAAAGACGCCGAAGCCGCAGCCTTTTACCAGGTCGGTCAGGTCGCGGATCTCCATACCGAAACGGAGATCGGGCTTGTCCGATCCGAACCGGTCCATGGCTTCCTTCCATGTCATCCTGCGGATGGGAAGCGGGATATCCACATCCAGACACTCTTTGAAAAGATAGGAAAGGAGTCGCTCATTGACATCAAGGACATCTTCTACATCCACGAAGGACAGCTCCATATCAATCTGGGTAAACTCGGGCTGCCGGTCGGCACGCAGGTCCTCATCCCTGAAGCATCTTGCCAGCTGGAAATAGCGGTCATAGCCGGAGCACATCAGCAGCTGTTTAAACAGCTGGGGAGACTGGGGCAGGGCATAGAACATACCCGGATGGACTCTGCTGGGCACCAGGTAATCCCTGGCTCCTTCGGGGGTGCTTCTGGTCAGCATGGGAGTCTCTATCTCAAGGAAACCTTCTTTGTAAAGAAATTGCCTTGTCAGATTGGCAATCTTGCTTCTGAGAATCAGATTGCGCTGGATATTGGGACGTCTCAGGTCTAAGAAGCGGTATTTGAGCCGAAGTTCATCTTTTACGGTAATATCTGCATTGACGGGGAACGGCGGCACTTCGGATTCAGCAAGGATGCGAAGACTGTGGACCTGGACCTCGATGTCACCTGTTTTGAGGCTTTCATTGAACTCACCGTTCCGCTTCAGGACCTCACCGGTAACAGCAATGACATATTCCGCACGAAGAGAAGCGGCTTTCTCAAAACCTTCTTTTCCGATGATATCTTCCTCAAAATAAAGCTGGATCAGGCCGCTGCGGTCCCTGAGATCCACAAAGACCAGGCTGCCCAGATTCCTTCTTTTCTGGACCCAGCCCATCAGTGTGACTTTTTTTCCTATGTCCGCATTCGATAGCTCTGCACAGCGATGACTGCGCTTTAAACCCTTCATTGATTCCGCCATGTTTTCTTCCTCCTGAATCTGCGTAAAGCAGTTGATCTTTAGTGTATACCCAGTTTCTCCAGCATTTCTTTCAGTTTGGAAGACTGGGATAGTTTCTGGAAGGCTAAAAACACCTTCATGTCAAAATTCTTTACTTCATCTATCATAATGGACAGCGCGGTTTCTATATCAAAAGCCCGCCGCACCGGCCTGTTGGAGATCAAAGCCCCGAATGCATCGCAGACCCGAAGTATGCGGGCATTGAGAGGGATCTCGTCATTTTTGAGATTGTTGGGGTATCCGCTTCCGTCGGCATTTTCATGATGATAGAGAACAGCTGTCAGAATTTCCTCTTTGTAGTTATGTTCTTTTAATATGGCAAATCC
>CADBME010000119.1 GCA_902795715.1 uncultured Lachnospiraceae bacterium
GGGTGGCAGAACCGGGCGTGACGGCTGCGGAGGTGCAACCGGCTCCTCCAAAGCCCATACCACTTCCTCCATCGATACCTGCGGTGCGGAGGTCCAGAAGGGTAATCCTCCCACAGAGAGGAAAATTCAGAGACTTTTCCGCCGGTCTGAAGTAGCCCGGCTGATCAAGAAATGTAATGACTTCGGTGCCGGCGGTGTTTCGGTAGCCATCGGCGAGCTGGCGGACGGCCTTCGTATTGATCTTGATAAGGTACCTAAGAAATATGCGGGCCTTGACGGGACTGAGCTGGCTATCTCCGAATCCCAGGAAAGAATGGCTGTTGTTCTCTCACCCAAACATGTAGACCGTTTTCTTGCCTATGCAGCAGAAGAAAACCTTGAAGCTGTAGTCGTTGCAGAAGTAACGGAGAAGAAACGTCTGGTCATGACCTGGAGGGGTAAGACCATCGTGGACCTGTCCAGAGCCTTTCTGGATACCAACGGAGCTCACCAGGAGACAAAGGTTTACGTGGAAATGCCGGACGAGAAGGAAGCATACTATAAGAAAAATGAGAAGGCCGAAGACCTGAAAGAGACCTGGATGAAGACTCTTTCTGATCTCAATGTATGTTCCAAAAAGGGACTTGTGGAAATGTTTGACAGCACAATCGGTGCATCGACCGTAACCATGCCTTTCGGAGGAAAGAATCAGCTGACACCCATTCAGACCATGACAGCCAAGATTCCCCTGGACCATGGCAGCTCGGATTTCGCCACCATGATGTCCTACGGATTTGATCCCTATCTGTCCTCCTGGAGTCCTTATCACGGTGCGGTCTATGCGGTTCTCCTTTCTATTGCCAAGATTGTTGCAGCAGGAGGAGACCACCGGAAGATCCGCCTTACCTTCCAGGAGTACTTTGAGAAACTCGGAGAAGATCCCAAACGGTGGGGAAAACCCTTTGCAGCTTTGCTGGGTGCCTACAGTGCCCAAAAAGGATTTAAGATTCCTTCCATCGGAGGAAAGGACAGCATGTCCGGATCCTTTGAGGATATTGACGTGCCCCCGACTCTGGTTTCCTTTGCCGTGGATTACAATAAGGCTTCCCGTATTATCACACCGGAATTCAAGGAGGCAGGTCATTATGTCATGAAGGTTGACATCCCCTTTGACGAATATGGTATTCCGGATTATGAGAAAGCCTGCGACATCTATCACAAGTTTTATAAGATGGCCAAGAAGGGAGTCATTGATGCAGCCTATGCCCTGGGTAGCGGAGGTCTGATTGAGGGTATCAGCAAAATGTGCTTCGGCAACATGATGGGACTGGATCTTCACCGGGATATGACCATGAAAGAACTGACCAGAAAGTCCTATGGTTCCATCCTCTTTGAGATTTCTACCAAAAACATGGGAGAGCTTAACCTGGCCTGCACTGCCGTGGGAAGTCTGATCAAGGAGAAAAAAATCAGGTCTGCCTACATGGGTAATATCTCCCTTGATGAGATGCTGGAAGCATGGGAAGAGCCGCTTGAATCGGTATTTCCGACCCAAACAGGCCAGTATCCCCGCAAGGTATCCATGCCTCTTTACAATAGCGGGAACGTTTACGCCTGCAGGCACAGAACGGCTGTCCCGAGAGTATTTATTCCGGTATTCCCCGGAACCAACTGTGAATATGACTCTGCCAGAGCCTTCCGGAGAGCCGGGGCGGAGACAGATGTCATTGTCTTCAGAAACAACACGGCCCAGGAGATTCTGGACTCTGTCGAAGCCTTTAACAAAGCCATTCGTCAGGCTCAGATTCTCATGTTCCCCGGAGGTTTCAGCGCAGGTGACGAGCCGGAAGGATCTGCCAAGTTCTTTGCCGCCGTCTTCCGCAATGAAACCATCAAGGAAGCCGTGATGGAGCTCCTGGAAAAGAGAGACGGACTGGTTCTGGGCATTTGCAACGGCTTCCAGGCCCTGATCAAACTGGGACTCCTTCCCTATGGTCAGATCGTGGAACAGAAAGAGGATTCGCCGACACTGACCATGAATGAAATCGGCCGGCATATTTCCATGGCCGCCTACACCAGAGTTGTTTCCAACAAATCACCATGGCTGCAGAAAGCCCTTCTCGATGATGTTTATGCCGTCCCGGTATCCCACGGAGAAGGCCGCTTTGTAGCCTCCCGCGATATGATTGAAAAGCTCTTTGAAAACGGACAGGTTGCCACCCAGTATGTAGACCTGGCCGGCAATCCCACTATGGACATCCGCTATAATCCCAATGGATCCTACTATGCTATTGAAGGTATTACAAGTCCCAACGGACGTGTACTTGGAAAGATGGGACACTCTGAGCGAATTGGTTCCAATGTGAGCAAAAACATACCGGTCAAACAAAACCAGCGCATTTTTGAAAGCGGACTGGAGTACTTTAAATAAAAACATAAGAAGGGGCTGCCGCATTGCGGCAGCCCCTTCGGTGTAAGAGTACTTGTTTGTGTTTTCAGTCTGCTATGGAATTATTATAATAATGCATTTTCCCGCAGTTGTCACAGATCCAGGCCGGCTGTCCGTTTATGCTGCCCTTTAATATGATGCCTGTGTCAATGCCGCATGAAGGACATGGGAGAGGAGCCGTTTTGGTTATCTGTTCTTTTTTTTCCAATTTGAATCCGTTATATCTTTCATAGATTTCGTCTGATTCGAACCCGCCTGTTATGTGTTCGAGATCCATATCATTTAATTTCATCATTCCTCCGTTTTTATTATTCATCTTTTCTACCTCATTCTGATAAGTTCTGATATGTGTCATGTCTGCAAAGATTCAATGATGGTTTGCAATGACAGGATACCGCATCTTTTGTCACACATTTGTCACAGTAAATATGTAGCACAGGCTTATACGCTTGTCAACTTCAGAAAAAACATCTGGTATTTTAAACCGGTTTGTGTTAGAATCACTAAGATACTGCAAATTTGCGGGGAGAGTTGAGCCGAGACTTCTGAAGAGGGTTCCTTTGCGGAAAGGAATCTTGTTCAGTTGTTTCGGACCTTCCCGCGTGTAGTCGGTATTTCTGAAGGAATACCGATTTTTGAACAGGGAGGTTTATTATTTATGGTTAAACAGTTTTCAATGGAACTGGCCGGTCGGACACTGATGGTGGAAATCGGCAAGGTGGCAGCCCAGGCAAATGGCGCTGCATTTATGCATTATGGTGATACGGTGGTACTTAGTACAGCCACAGCATCCGAGAAGCCGAGGGATGGGATTGACTTTTTCCCTCTGTCTGTTGATTTTGAGGAGAAGATGTACTCTGTAGGAAAGATTCCCGGCGGCTTTAACAAGCGTGAGGGAAAGCCTTCCGAGCATGCGGTCCTGACTTCGAGAGTGATCGACCGCCCCATGCGTCCTCTTTTCCCCAAGGATTACAGAAACGATGTCAGCCTGAATAACCTGGTTATGTCTGTGGATCCTGATTGTTCTCCTGAGGTTACCGCCATGATCGGGTCCTCTATCGCCACATCAATTTCCGATATTCCCTTTGCCGGACCTATTGCCGCAACCATTATCGGACTGGTTGACGGTGAACTGGTCGTAAATCCCACCAGTGAACAGGCTCAGCTTTCTGACCTTGCTCTGACGGTGGCTTCCACAGCGGAGAAGGTGATCATGATTGAAGCCGGAGCCAATGAGGTGCCGGAAGATCTTATGCTGGAGGCTATCTTCAAGGCCCATGAAGTAAATCAGGAGATTATCCGCTTTATCGACCGGATTGTCGAGGAATGCGGTCTTGCCAAGCATGACTATGAGCATGTGGACACACCGGAAGATCTCTGGAAGGATATGATTACAGCCATTCCTGCTGAGGAAATGGAGCAGGCTGTCTTTACGGACAAAAAGCAGGAAAGAGATGAGAACATCCGCCAGATTAAAGCAAAACTGGAAGAGCGCTATGCTGAAGAACATGAAGATTGGCTGCCGCTGATTGATGATGCCGTATATAAATACCAGAAGAAGACGGTCCGCAAGATGATCCTGGTGGACCATAAGCGCCCGGACGGAAGAGGGATCAAGGAGATCCGTCCTCTGGCTGCGGAGATTGATCTTCTTCCCCGTACTCACGGATCAGGTATGTTTACCCGCGGACAGACTCAGATCTGTACCGTGACTACCTTAGGTCCTCTTTCCGAGGCACAGAGAATCGACGGCATCGATGTGAATGTTACTTCCAAACGCTATATGCACCACTACAATTTCCCCAGCTATTCCGTTGGAGAAACCCGTCCCAGCAGGGGGCCGGGAAGACGTGAGATTGGTCATGGCGCCCTCGCAGAGCGGGCTCTGCTTCCTGTTCTTCCCAGTGAAGATGACTTCCCCTATGCCATCCGTACCGTTTCCGAGACCTTTGAGTCCAACGGATCGACATCCCAGGCGAGCGTCTGTGCTTCCTCACTTTCTCTGATGGCAGCCGGCGTACCGATCAAAAAGCCTGTAGCCGGTATTTCCGCCGGACTGGTAACCGGAGAGACCGATGATGATTACCTGGTGCTTACCGACATTCAGGGTCTGGAAGACTTCTTCGGTGACATGGATTTCAAGGTAGCCGGAACCCATGACGGTATCACCGCCATCCAGATGGATATCAAGATCCATGGACTGACACCGGCAATTATCCGTGAAGCCATCGCAAGGACCAAAGAGGCAAGAGAGTACATCCTGACGGAAGTTATGGAGCCTGTAATCTCTGAGCCCAGACCGGAAGTGGGCAAATATGCACCCAAGATTACCCAGATGTTTGTGGATCCGGAGAAGATCAGCGAGATTATCGGAAAACAGGGTAAAACCATCAATGGTATTATCGATGAGACAGGGGTCAAGATCGACATTAATGACGATGGCCGCGTAGACGTATGTGGAGTTGACCAGGAGATGATCGACAAGGCTCTTGAGATTATCCGCCTGATCGTGGAGCCGGTGGAGCCGGGCGAAAGCTATGACGGCGAAGTGGTCCGCATCATGAATTTTGGCGCATTCGTTCAGATTGCCCCCAATAAAGACGGACTGATCCACATCTCCAAACTGGCTAAAGGCCGGGTTAACAAAGTTGAGGATGTGGTCAACATCGGCGACAAGGTACGGGTTAAAGTACTGGAAATTGACAAGATGGGACGAATCAATCTTCAGCTCAGGGAAAAACTCCAGTAAAGAGCGCAGAGATGGCATAAGTCGTCGCTCAAGTCGCGGGACTGGACTGGTCAGGACCATCCCATTTGAATTTAAACGATACAGACAGATTATCAGCCGGATAGTCAGCCTGGCTGACACTGGCCTGGAGGCCGGGATAGGAACATTATGTCCTTATCCCGGCCTCTTTCCATGCCCTGATACAGAGATTATTTCTGAATCGCAAGAGGGTGTAATCAGGTATTTTAAGTGTTATTTGAAAAAATATTTGCATTTTTTGTTGATGTATCCATGGAAAAAAGCTATAATAATAAAGATTTGAAGAAAATGATTCCGGAAAAAAGAGGTCGGAAACAGAGATAGAGGTGTCTTATGGAACTGCGTTTGGAGCAGATCAGCACCATCACTCACGGGGTTGTGCTGAATCGTATAAAACCGAGGATTCAGTCTGAGGGAATTGAATATCCGCTGCTTTCCATAAGCCAGCTGCTCGATGAGGACAATGGGATTTGGGATTATCAGGTCCCCAGGGCACTTGTGGATCCCAAAAAGGTAAAGAACCTGAACCTGGCCAAGGAAAACAGTATCGTGATCGGTCTGACTTCCTTCCATCAGGCTGCGGTTTTAGGGAGTCATCATACCGGAAAGATTATCCCCTCCAATTTTGTTTCGATTGATTTTCATAACGGCATCATGGATCCTTTCTATTTTGCCTGGTATTTTAATGAACATCCGGACATTCTCAAACAGAGGCAGATTGCCATTCAGGGCAACTCTTCTGTTAAAGTGCTTTCAATCCATATGATCCGCCAGCTGATGATCGAATGCCCTGATCTGGCTACCCAGATGGCTATCGGTAAATTGTATCATTATCAGAAGCGCAGGCAGCTGCTTTTAATGGAGAGGCTGCGTCTGGAACGGTCGGTGCTCACGGAAGAAATGAAGCGGCACCTTGAGTCTCTCCAATGACAGATTATCCTGAATTCACCAGAGTATCCTTGATCCTTGTTTTCTTTTGAGGTTTCTATTATGGATAAAAAACAGTTGGCAACCGAATATATGTCCATTCTGACGGAGAGCCATCCGGGACTGACTTTTGAGGAGTACCGGGATTGCTGTGTCTTTCTTTTGTTCTATAAATACTGCTGTCTCAAATATGGGGATTTCCTCGATGATCAGTATAAGTTAAAGGAACTTGTCCGCCTGGCCATAAGAGGAAAGCTGCAGATTCCGTTATTCTTGCGATTTATGGAGTCTGCTTCTTCTTTTCTGCATCTTGCGGGATCGCCAATAAGACTTATGGATCTTTCCTTCGGTCTTATGCTTAAGGAGCTGCATTCCCAGGAAAAGGAAAAGAGTCTGGCCCGCTTTATCAGAAAGCTTATTAAAAAGATCGATGCCTGGGATTGTGATGAGATTCTCTTTGAGGAATCCTCCCGATTATTCACCAATCTGATGACCGGATTTGCCCGTTCCAGAAAAGAGACCCATCTCTCAGAGATGCTGTTGAGCCTCTATCATATGTTTTTTGAGATAGATACAGAGGGAGGGAAAAAAACCGGCCGGGTGGCAGAGACGGTTTTTGTGCCGGAATTTCGCTACGGCCTTCTCTTTGGAGCCATGCAGATAGAAGATGAACCCCTTTCTCTACTCGGCTATGATTCCGGAAAAGAATATCTGGAAATTTGCAGGATCATATGTTTTATGAAAGGGCTGGATCCGGAAAAGTATCATTTTTATGACAAACCGTCATGGGCAGAGGCCAATAATCCTTTTGAGTCAGTTGACCGGATAGGGGTCTTTATGCCGGAAGGGCCAGGTGCAAACGAACTGGTCGCGGAGCCGGAAAAGCTGCCCTGGGACAGGGAATTGTTTTCATCCAGATCCAAGGGAGAACTGCCTTTTGTTCTGTCAGCTCTTCCCTATCTGAAAAAGAATGGCCGTATGGTGATTGTTTTTCCCAGTGCCTTACTCTACAGAGAGGGAAAAGAGACGCAGATCAGGAAATACCTGATCGAGAATCTGAATTGCCTGGATGCTGTTGTACTGCTCCCGGATTCTCTTTTTGTTTCAGCCGGACAGCAGGAGGTGCTCCTGTATTTTAAGATGGGACGGAAGTCAAAAAACATTATGTTTTTTGATTGCAGCGATATAAGCAGGTTTGGGGAAGAAGATCTGGATAAGCTCAGGGAAGGAATGAAATCCAGGAAGCCTTCTGCCGGTTACAGTGCTTGTGCCATGCCGGAAGATCTCTCTGCCAACGACTATAACCTGAATCTTCCCAGATATATTTCCAGGACAGAGGCAGAGCTTACTTTGGATCTGGATGCCCGGAGGGAAAGAATCCGGGAGATTGATGCGGAATTAAAAGAAATTGACGATAAAATAATAATGTACAAACGTGCCCTGGAAATCTTGTAAACTTAAAAAGAGGTATAAGACGGGGAACCTTGTCGAGAATGAAGAGATAAAAGAAGGGATTGACTATGGCTGCAAAAGCGACAAATACTGCTTTGAAAGAGACTAAGATTACCGACCTGAAAAAAACTGCCGGTCCGGGCCGGAAAAAGAAAAAAACTGCCGGCAGAAACAGAGGAGGAAATTCCGGGAGGATGGAAAGGATGGGTGCCAGAAGATCTTCAGGAAAAAAAGCGAAGCAGACCGGAAGCAAAGCGGGAAAGGAAGAAAAGATGTCTGTTGCCAGACAAGGCAAGGGCGATGGTGCAGGTCTTCAGGAAGGAATTCCCATGGGGAATGAGGTCACCCTCGTTGTCTCCGCGGGACTTATGATTCTGATGATGCTTAGCAATTTCGGTTTGTGCGGATGGGTGGGAGAGATTCTCTCTTCCCTCTTTTTCGGCGTCTTTGGCTTTGCCCAGTATGCCATGCCGATCGTTTTCTTTGTGATCGTCCTCATGCTGGTGGCTAATGACTACAGCCTCTTATCCATAAAGAAGTCCGGATCCCTTTTCGGGATCATGCTGGTGATTTCCGGCTACTCCCAGCTTTTCTGTGCTCCGGAAGGCTATATGGCAGACGAGATCTTCGGCGATGCGGGCACAAACCATTTTCTGGGCGGTGTGATAGCCGGAGGTATTGCGGAATTTTTAAGGGGAGGGTTCGGCATGGCCGGAGCCCTTATTATACTGACCTGCCTTCTGATCCTTCTGCTTGTCATGCTTACACAAAAATCTGCCATCACTTTCTTTAAGGAGGTTTACAGCCGGGTTCGCGCATTTGCTTCAGACCGTAAGGAAAAGGCGGAAGTCCGCAGCCGGAATCGTAAGAAAAAAGCCCGGAAAGAGGAAGAGATTTCTATGGAATCCGGCCTCCTTGAGCTGGAAGAAGAAGAGTGGGCTTTCCCGGATGAACCTTTGGCTGATGAGAAGGCACAGGCTCTTCATTCCAATAGGGTGGAAGATAAGGTACGCGCTATCGAGGATGAGATTCATCAGACAAGGAAGAAAGGAAATACAGGATCTAAGACTTCATCTTCCAAGGTTGATGTTCCTGTTTTTGTGGAATCGGATGAAGTTCATGTGAAAGATTCTCTCAAGGAACTCCATGCCGGTCCGGTTCCCTTTGATGATAAAGATGGAAAA
>CADBME010000120.1 GCA_902795715.1 uncultured Lachnospiraceae bacterium
AAAAAATTTACATTACAAAGGGAGGATCATCTTATGTTTGAACTGTTAGAAAAGATCAACTGGAAAAGAGTTGGAACATTTGCAGGGGGTGTATTGTTTGGTACCGCAGGAATTCGGGCCTTGTCCGGAAGAGATGCCAAAAAAGTCTATACCCATACGACAGCTGCTCTTCTTCGGGCTAAAGATTGTGTTATGGATCGGGTAACCATCATCCAGGAGAATGTCGAAGACATCTATGAGGGAGCCATGCAGATTAACGAAGAGAGAATCGTTGCAGAGGAGTATGAAGATCTTCCGGAAGACGGGACCGAGGTGGAGTAATTGAAATTCTGCATTAAAGATGAGATAGCAGGCCGGATCCGTGTTCATCTGGACCGGAAAAAGCTTGACTGTGGCCAGGCGGATTTCCTGCAAAGATTTTTGGAAGAGATTCCCGGGGTATACAGAGTCAAAGTCTATGAGCGGACAGCCGATGCTGCGATTTCTTATCGGGAAGACCGGAAAAGGAATATTCGGGAGGGCCTTCTCCTTTCACTTCGGCATTTTGAATTCCCCTTGGAATCAGATATAGAAGGAGTGGAAAGGATACAATCCGGGAGAGCCATGAACAAAGCTTATAAGGAGCGGCTGATTCAGAAGATCCTGATGTGGTTGGGCTGCCGGGCATTTCTCCCCAGGCCCTTATGTGCTCTTCGCATTGGATTAAAGTCACTGTCCTTCCTAAGGAAAGGTCTCTGCTCCCTGAAAAAAGGCAGGCTGGAAGTTGAAGTGCTCGATGCAGCAGCGATAACAGCCTCCATACTTCGGGGAGATTACGCTACTGCGGGATCGGTCATGATGCTTCTTGAGATCGGAGAGATCCTGGAAGAATGGACACACAAAAAATCGGTGGATGACCTGGCCCGTACCATGGCTATCCATGTTGATAAGGTCTGGATGCTATCAGAAGAGAAGGAAGTCCTCGTTCCTTGTGATCGGATTCATGAGAATGATTGCATTCATATCCATACGGGAAATGTCATCCCCTTTGATGGCCTGGTGATTTCAGGAGAGGCCATGGTTAACCAGGCATCTTTGACCGGTGAAGGCCTTCCGGTCCGCAGATGTGAAGGAAACACGGTCTTTGCCGGTACTGTGGCAGAAGAAGGGGACCTTGTGATTCGTGTAAAACAGGCATCCGGAGGAAGCCGTTATGAGAAGATCATCACCATGATCGAGGAATCTGAAAAACTAAAATCAAATCTGGAAAGCCAGGCAGAACAACTGGCGGACCGGTTGGTTCCTTATACTTTTCTTGGGACAGGCCTTGTTTACATTCTGACCAGGAATGTAACAAGAGCTTTGTCTATCCTCATGGTTGATTTCTCCTGCGCCCTGAAGCTGGCTATGCCCATCTCTGTGCTCTCAGCGATCCGGGAGGCAGGCAGGTACGGCATGACGGTAAAAGGGGGTAAGTTTCTTGAGACTGCGGCGGAAGCGGATACGATCGTATTTGATAAAACGGGAACACTGACCAAAGCTTCTCCCAGGGTAGCGGATGTGGTGCCTTTTGGCAAATGGGATTCACAGGAAGCCCTTCGCCTTGCTGCCTGTCTGGAGGAGCATTTCCCTCATTCTATTGCCAGGGCGGTGGTGGATGAAGCTTCCGTCCGGAATCTTCATCACGATGAGATGCATTCAAAGGTGGATTACATTGTTGCCCACGGAATCTCAACTTTTATTGAAAAGAAGAAGGCGGTCATAGGGAGCTATCACTTTATATTTGAAGATGAGGGCTGCGAGATTCCACGAGGAGAAAAAAGAAAGTTTAATAACCTTCCTGATCAGTACTCCCACCTCTATCTCGCAGTAGAAGGAAAGCTGGCTGCAGTGATCCTTATTGAAGATCCTCTCCGGGAAGAAGCCGCTGATGTAATTCATGGGCTGAAAGAGGCCGGATTCTCCCAGATTGTGATGATGACCGGGGATAGTGAAAGAACGGCAGCCGTTGTAGCAAAAGAGGTCGGTGTCGATCGTTATTATTCCGAGGTACTGCCCGAGGATAAAGCCCTTTTTGTAAAAGAGGAGCGCAAAAAGGGGCATTGTGTCATGATGATCGGCGACGGGATTAATGATTCCCCTGCCCTGTCTGCGGCGGATGTCGGTGTCGCCATCAGCGACGGCGCAGCGATTGCCCGGGAAATCGCGGATATCACCTTGGGAGGAGACGATCTTTATAGCCTGATCAGGCTCCGTCTGCTCAGCAAGATGCTTATGAGACGGATCCGGAAAAACTACCGGTCTATTGTGGGAATCAATTCCACTTTGATTGCTTTAGGTATCGCAGGAATCATACAGCCGACAACATCTGCTCTTTTCCATAATGCGACGACACTTGGGATAGGTATGAGAAGCATGACTGATCTCTTATAAGGAGGAAACAGACATGCGCCTGTTGTTATAGACTAAATAAGTATTATCTGCTTGTGCTTTCAATGGCATAGGCAGATTTTTTTATCCCACGATTCTTTTGGCGGTAAATGTTATTGACATATGCCAGAAATAAATTTATACTAAATGCAGTTATTGACATATGCCAGAAAGGAAACGCTTATGGCCAGACCAAAAAGATGCAGAAAAATATGCGGATATCCTGATTATTGGAGTTTTGTCCCTGAGGGTTCAGACGGAGCAGAGACAATTGTTTTCATGCTGGATGAATTTGAGTCAATACGGCTGATCGATTATCAGAAACTGACTCAGGAAGAATGTGCAGAGGCTATGGGAGTTTCGAGGGCTACAGTAACCAACATTTATGAAAATGCAAGGTATAAAATTGCAGATGCTATGGTAAACGGAAAAAGAATCCGGATCACAGGTGGTTCTTACAGAATAGATTCCATACCTGCAAGCGCACAATTAGGCCAAAAAGGAGACGATATTATGAGGATTGCGGTAACTTACGAAAATGGAATGGTCGGACAGCATTTCGGGAGAACAGAACATTTCAAGATTTATGATATAGCAGATGGGACAATAAACAGTTCGAAAATAATTGATACCAACGGAACCGGTCACGGCGCTCTTGCAGGTTTCCTCCGTGCGGCAGAGGTTGAAACACTGATCTGCGGAGGAATTGGTATGGGAGCCAGATTGGCATTGCAGGAAGTCGGGATCAGACTGTTTCCTGGAGTGAAGGGAGATGCTGATGCAGTGGTAAATGATTACCTTGCCGATAAACTTAACTATAATCCCGATACGGAATGCCATCATCATGATCATGAACACGGCGAAGGTCATGACTGCCATCACGGTAACTGCGGGTCCCATGGATGTCATTAAAGAGCTCAGATAAGAAAGGGAATCTGCTTCCGGACCTTTTTTTCACATTTGCCAAAATCGGATTATTTACTTTTGGCGGCGGATATGCAATGATTGCAATTATTGAAGATTCTTGTGTGGAAAGGAAGGAGTGGATTACTCATGATGAAATGATGGATGTTGCCGTGATTGCGGAGTCCACGCCGGGATCGATCGCCATCAACTGTGCGACATTCGTTGGATATAAACAGAGAGGTTTTTTGGGGGCTTTGGTTGCAACAGCAGGGATGATACTTCCCTCATTCTGCATCATTTTCCTGATTTCCAGATTCCTGGATAACTTTTTGGAAATCATCTGGATAGCAAATGCTTTTCGGGGAATAAAGATTGCCGTGGGAATTTTGATCATTGAAGCCGCGGTCAGGATGATATCGAAAATGCAAAAGAAACTGCTGCCCCGGCTTATTCTGATATGCTCCTGTACTGCAATGCTTCTGATTGACTTTCTGGCACTGCATATCTCTTCGATTATCCTGATGCTGGTAGCTGCAGTTATCAGCCTGGCCATTTATCTGATCAGAGGAAAGGCATGTAAGGGGGAAACGGAGAATGATATATCTTGAATTGTTTATTGGATTTCTTCAAGTCGGCATGTTTTCTTTCGGAGGGGCTTATGGAGCAATTCCGCTGGTCAGAGATGTGGTGCTGCATTACGGATGGCTAAATGAAGACATGCTGACATACATGATTGCGGTCAGTGAGAGTACACCGGGACCGATTATGCTGAATATGGCAACCTATGTGGGGAGTTCACAGGCGGGAATACCTGGAGCCCTGGTCGCAACTTTTGCGGTCGTGCTTCCCTCATTCGTGATTATTCTCCTGATTATGGTTCTGCTGAAATTATTATTGAAAAAGCCGGCTATACAGGCAATATTAGATGGCTTGAAGCCTTGTATCGAGGGAATCATACTTGCAACGGGCGTCTATTTCACAGTTTCAAACTGCATGGTAAAAGACCAGGCTCTGCCGGTAAGAATCTCGTCTATAGTAATGACTGTGGGTTTAGCAGGGATATATTTTGGACTAAAAAAGTATACAAAGAAGGGATTACCGCCAATCGCACTGATCAGTATATCTGCTCTGGCAGGAGTGGTTGTGTTTGGCTTGATCTAAAGCTTTGTAAAAACCGTTAGAATAAGCCCATAGAAAGAATTTTATATATTAAACATCAACCTTGGGACGGACACATGGATGGTTCCTATGATGTTTGAGAAGTAGGGACAGGAAAGGAAAATGTGGACTAAAGATGTGTACAAGCATTGTTGTAAATAAGAATAAAACTATCGTAGGATGGAATCTGGATCTTTTGGATATGGAGTACAGAGTACGCCCGGAAGAAAAAGGAGTTTATATCGAAGTGAATGACGCCATTGAAGGCTGGATGCCTCTGTTCGGAGCCAATTCCCGTGGGGACTTTGTCGGGATGCCCACTTGCTGGCCATTTGACGAACGATCTGATCCGACAGGGCCCGGAGAAAATATAATCATGCTGGATATTGATTTGTTGCTGCAGAAAAAGACCCTGCAGGAAATCCGGGAGATCGCAGAAGAAAACCCTGTGTTCAGTATTCCCGGACTTACCTTTATGTCCGCCCTGTCAGACGCAGAAGGTAATGTGCTTCACATTATACCGGGCCAGGGATGTGAATACTACCAAAAGCCGGAATTTAAGATTCTGACAAACTTCTCGCCATATAAGCAGGATTCAGAGAAACATCCCTGGATGGGGTGGGACAGGTATCATAAAGCAGAAAGCATGCTGAAAGAAGCAGCTGATGATTTTGATGTCTATGACTGTTTTGAGATACTGAAAGCGGTTTCACAGGAAGTTTGTCCGACCCTTGTGTCCATGGTATATGACGTGACTGAGAAGACTGTGTGGTGGTGTGAAAACCGGGATTGGGAGAAGATAAACAAGATACACCTTGCTTTTGTTTCAGCTGATAGTTATAATTAATAATAATAAGCCAGGTCCACAAGTCAAAGCTGCAAGATGATACAAAAAACCAGGCCTTTAAAAAGAACATATTAATCATTAAATAAAGGAAAGGTATCATGAAGTTTGTTCATAGCCATTTGTTATTTGGCTAATGAGAAAGGAGGAGAGGACAATTAAAACAAAATATGCAGCATGGATAATGGTATTGATCATGGTAATTGCAGCACTGGCCGGGTGTGGTTCTGCCGGCAAGGAGCAGACAGGTGACCAATCAGGCGAGGCCGGGCAGGAGCCGTCCGCATCCGTGGAGCTGACTACTCCATCAGGGGTTAAGCTCACTCTGACTCACGTATCCGCTGATGATTTCAAAGCTCAGGATGACGGAGTAATCGTGAACACTCGTATCGGAACAACAGTCCACAAGTCCGGATCGCAGTTTACTGAGGGGAGTGGTTTGAGCCTGAGTAATATGCGCAATACCGAACAGTATGAGAAGCCCATGGTAGCATTTACTTATGAAGTTGACGGCGGCGGAGACCCGGCCGATGCTATCGGCGAGATTGGGGAAACGACGAAGCTAATTATCGATGGTAATGACTACTCTGTCGATGTGGCATGGATTACTGACGAAATGGGATGTTTTATCTTCGACTGCGACGAGATTCCCGAGACAGATGCACTTTTTATTGTGGAGGACGGTTCTCTCCGGATCACTCCCTAGGATGGAAGTTGATCAGAAGGATCGTTTTGAAATATCAAGAATCCATTATTCCAAGTCTTGATGGATGATTTTATCATCCTCCCGAATAAGGAAATGGTAAAATAATAATCAGATTTCTATGTTTTTTACCGATATTCGGAGATGGATGATGAAAAAGAAAGCAATCATTTTAGCTGGAACCTTTGATACCAAGGGTCAGGAATATGATTATATTAAGAGTCTTTTTGATGAACTCGGGCTGATCACCATTCTGGTTGATACAGGAATCCGGGAACCCTCGATCAAAGCGGATGTCAGTGCCGGGGAGGTTGCAGGTCTGGCAGGCTATAGACTGGAGGATCTGCGTAAAGCCAATGACCGGGGCCGTGCGGTATCCGCCATGACAGAAGGCCTGAAAATTCTCGTGGCAGGTTTTTATGATAGTGATGTGGTCGCAGGGATGATGGGTCTGGGTGGTTCCGGGGGTACCGCATTGATCACTTCCGCCATGCAGGTGCTGCCCCTGGGCATTCCGAAGATTATGGTTTCCACTCTGGCAGACGGAGATGTTGGTCCTTATAAGGGAAACAGTGATATCATCATGATCCCCTCCATAGTGGACATATGTGGACTGAATAAAATATCAAGATCCGTCTTCCGGACGGCAGTTCAGTCCATGGCAGAGATGTTAGGCTGTGACAAGACCCTTCCAGAGGATTCCTTCCCGGACAAGCCAAGGATAGCTGCTACTATGTATGGTGTCACAACACCTGGCGTGACCGCAGCGAAAAGACTTCTGGAAGACAAGGGCTTTGAGGTCGTTGTCTTCCATGCCAGCGGTCAGGGCGGCAGATCCATGGAGTCCCTGATTCATGCAGGTGCTTTTTGCGCAGTTCTTGACCTGACCACCACAGAATGGTGTGACCAGTTGTTTGGCGGCATCATGGCCGCAGGACCATCGCGCTGCGAGGCAGCAGCCATGAAGAACATCCCCCAGGTAGTATCTGTGGGAGCGATGGATATAGTGACCTTTGGCAGACCTGAAGATGTTCCGGTTGAATATATCGACAGACATTTTTATGCTCACAATCCCATGATTACGGTCATGAGAACGACCGTGGAAGAGAATATCGCACTTGCCAAGCAGCTTGCCCGAAAGCTAAATCTGGCTCATGGCAATACAGTGGTGCTCCTTCCTCTTAAGGGAGTGTCAGCAATCGATAAAGAGGGGGAAGTTTTCTATGGGCCTGAAGAGGACGCAGCTTTATTTAAGACCCTGAAAGATGAACTTGACCCGGCAAGAGCGGCAGTGGTTGAAGTGGATCTTCACATCAATGACCAGGAGTTCGGAGAGTTGTCAGCACTCATTTTGATGGAGCTGATGCGCAAATATTATTCAGCTGAAGAAGAAACAGACAATGAAAATAATAATACCCAATAATTAACTGACCCCGGAAAAAAACACTACCGGTAGATACGAAAGAGAGAGAGATACACACCCAGGTGATCTCTCTCTTTCTTTGATTTATCCTTCTTTTATCATGCAAAATTATCTATACCTGAAGCCCTTACATCATGTATAATAATATCAAGCCGGTTCTGCCGGATCACAATTTCACAGGGCAGAATGTGGAAGATGTCCTATACCTGGATGCGCTCAAAGAAGCACTAAACTATAACTGCGAATGCAAGAGTATATAAATGATAATATAAAAAACATATCGCTATAAAAGGAGTTATATACTATGAATTCAAAACAACTTCAGAGACAGGTCCATTACATGTATAAGCAGATAGTTTGCTGGCTTTTTGTCATTCTTCTTCTCCTGCCTTATATGCCCTCCCGGGCAGAAACAGACGGGCCTTCTTTTTCTACTACTTTTGATTTGACAAGAATTAATGGCAACGGAAATATATTTTGCCAGTGCTCTGCGGAGGAGTTTGAAGAGTCCGGCTTTAATATAGGGAATTTAGTGTCGGTGTCCTTCTTAGGTCAGACCCTGGATTTGCCCTATTGTATGAATTATACAGATGTTTCAGTCGGTCAGGCTGGTCTTTTCAACAGAAATGGTTATCTGATTCTGGCTGCCAACATGCAAAACTTTGCATCGACATATCATATTGTTTCTCCGGATAAAAATGAAGACGGGTCATGGAATTATGCAGAGGGAGTTTCCGGTCCTGTACAGGTATCCTTCCGTTTGAAAGACGTATCAGGCGTTCCCAATGAACCCGTGACAGCCCTGAGTTATACGGATAAGAGGGAGGATTATCCGCATCTAACGGATCAGCAGTTTGCCAATTTCCGGGCAGTTAAAACAAGGGGGATGGGAAAAAACCGGCTTTATCGTACAGCATCTCCGCTGAATCCTTTACATAATCGCAACACCTTCGCAGAAGCCGCCCTAAAAGAAGCCGGCGTGACCCTGATTCTGAACCTGGTAGATACGGAGAGTTCCCTATCACAGTTTGAAGGATATGAAAACAGTTATTATAGCAGTATAAAACATAAGGAACTGGGCCTGAGTGTCGATGTGACGAGAGAGGATACCAGAATAAAATTAGCAGACGGATTCCGCTTTATGGCTCAAAACCCCGGAGTTTATGCCATCAACTGTCTTGAAGGTAAAGAACGGACAGGATTTGCCATAGCTGTTCTGGAGTGTCTGATGGGAGCCGACTATCAGGAAATCATCGCAGATTATATGGAGACTTATTACAATTATTACGGAGTTACAAAAGAAGAGGATCGCTACAATACAATTGCAGAAATGAATATCAAAAAAATCTTGGAAACCATTTTCAAGGTTAATGAGCTAAGAACAGCAGACCTCAAAGGAGAAGCAGAAGAGTATATGAGGGAAGGAGGCCTTGACGAAAAGACTATTGAAGCTCTTAAGAAGAATCTTTCCGGACAGATCAGCATAGCCGATGCCGGGATTTCTCTGTCCAGACAGACTTTTGTATACAATGGCAAAGTACAGAAGCCATCCGTCAAAAGTGTCGACGGGCTTGCCTTAACTGCCGGAAAAGACTACAGCATCAGCTGGTCCGATATCTCTTCTAAAAATGCCGGCACTTATAGGATAACCATCACGGGCAAAGGACAATACACCGGTCAGACTCAGGCCAGCTACAGGATCTTAAAGGCTGCAAACCCCATAAAAGCAAAATCAAAAGCAGTGAAGGTCAGCTTTCGAAAACTCAAGAAACAAAGTATAGTTAAAAAGTGGAAGTCTGCATTCCTTGTGAAAAAAGCGAAAGGTAAAGTGATTTTTCGAAAGAAGAGTGGTTCGAAGAGGATAAGAATTGACAAAAAAAGCGGAAAGATAATCATTTTGAAGAAGACATCGAAAAAACTGTACAAGATTAAGGTAACAATAACTGCAGCTGGAAATAAAAACTATAATAAGAGATCGAAAACTGTATTGTTAAAAGTAAAGGTAAAGTAGCAGTTCGTGTCTAAGGTAAAGGTAAAGTAGCTGTTCGAGTCAGAAATGGAGGGGAAAGATTATGCAAAGTATACACAGAACCATTATGAGAATCGGACTATTGGCTGCACCTTGTTTGCTGGGGGTGATGGCTTTTGCCCTCACGCCTTTACATGCCTTTGCTGAAGATGAGATCCCCCTGACTCCCCAGCACGGGATTCCTCTGGTAATTGTATATGTCAATGAAAGTCCCGGAGATATCGAGGCGGCACATACGGCAGATCCCGAAAATGTTTACGGCAACATCGAAGCCATGAATGCCAGTGAGAACCATAAAGTCAGAGCTTTGGGCCAGGTTGAGATTCGCCTGCCGCAAGGATATGTCGGGGAATTCGGTTCCTCTGCAGTCCCTTCGGGACGGATGGATCTTGGTTATATCCGCGGCAGGGGGAATTCTACCTGGATTGAACCCAAAAAGCCTTATAAAATCCATTTTAAAACAGCGCAGGATTTGTTCGGGATGGGAGCGGCCAAAAATTGGGCGTTGATGGCAAATGCCATGGATGATCTCCTGATAAGAAACCGGATCACAGCATGGTTGGGTAATAAAATAGGGTTGGCTTATACTCCGCAGATGATACCGGTTGATTTGGTGATGGTCGGTCTGGTGAAAGATGAGAAGGGAGCCGAGCAGGAAGTCAGCAGAGACTATCTGGGAAGTTATTGCCTCAGCGAAACAGTTGAGATTGGTCCTGGCAGGGTCGATATCGACAGCCTTAAGAAGAAGGATGACAGCGAACCGGCAATCACCGGGGGATATCTGCTTGCCAAATATTTAGCGGCCCAGGACAAGGATAAGATTTCTCCCTCTTCTTTCTTTAAGACGCCATCCGGACTGAAGATTACCAACGACGATCCGGACTTTGCCGATGAGGATTTGTCTGCCGGCAGGCAGGCACAAAGGGATTATATCCGAAATTATATCAACAATCTGGACCGGCTGATTATGGAATCCGAGGAGATAACACCTGATATCCATGACCAGATTGCGGAAAAAATGGATCTTGATTCCCTGGCCAATTACTGGTGGGTCCAGGAGTTCTCTTACAATACCGATGCTTTTGATACGGGTAGTACTTACATGTATAAGCCCAGGAACGGGAAGCTTTGCTGGGGGCCACTTTGGGATTTTGACATTGCCTGGTATGTCGGTATTGAAAGTCAAGAGGGTTTTGCTAAAGGTTTTAACCTTACTGAGATGTCATGGATTGACCGGCTCAGAGATAAAGATCCCGAGTTCGTTCGTATCCTTAAAGAACACTGGAATGATGAGAATGGCGTCAGAAATGCTCTCCTTAAGATTACAGAAGATACAGATTCCGGCATCCTGAACAGATACACACGGGAGGTTGCCGCATCAAGAGGGGCAGACTCAAAAAGATGGCCTGAAAGCTATGACGCATTTCTTACCAATGATAATTACAGTGAAGGTGTGGAAAGATTCAGAAACTATATCAATAAACGCCTTGCCTGGATCGATGATAACCTGGATCTTATCGGAAATGTATACTGCACAGTCACTTATTTGACCGATGATGGCAAGGTATTCAAAACATATAACATCAAAGCTAATGAATTGTCGGGCAGAGGTCCGGAAGGTCCGGATAAACCAGGCTATGTATTCTTTGGATGGAAGGAGAAAGAAACAGGCCTTGACCATTTAAACTACCAGCTTGAAGGTGACACGACTTTTGTTCCGGTTTACAAAAAGGAAAGTAATACCAAGGCGCCCAGGGGTCTTTTCCTTCCCTATTATGAAGATTGGGTTGGCTTTTCTCCCACAGAAGATGAGGAGATGAATTACTTCTTTTCCGGAGAGGTGGTTGTCATCCCGGAAGATGCCGATGTCGGCGAAATCAGATGGACATCTTCCGATGAGAGTATACTATATTTTGATCAAAACGACAGTCCTGTGATCAAGGGGGTCGGGGATGTTGACATTAAGATAAGCCTCTGGAACGGACTGAGTAAAACACTCCGTCTCCATGTCTATGATGTCAATGAGGGGATAGAGCCTGTTTTTCCGGAAAGCATCCGTGTGGAACCGTCATCTTTTACCATTCGGAAAGGCGAGACCATACAGGTTCCTATAAACCTTCGTCCGGAGGGAAAAGCACTGAAAACCCTCTACTATGATTTTAAACCGGATGATGACTCCATCCTTGATTTCCATCCCTTATGCAACAGTGTTATCACAGGCATGAAGGCGGGTAAGGTGAAAGTTACTGTAACCGGCCAGGATTACGATGACACAATATCCCTGGCGGACTCATTTGAGGTCACTGTAGTCGATGATACGGCACCGATCAGCATTAATAATGCCAAAGTCTGTTTATCAAAAAAAATCTTTACCTATAATGGAAAGGTACAAAAGCCGGTGATCCAAAAGGTAGGCGCTGAGATTCTTATAGGGGGGACAGATTACACTTACAAATGGTCCAATAAATCATCCAGAAAAGTCGGGACCTATAAGGTGAGTCTCACCGGGAAAGGGATGTATAGAGGAAAGACCAAAGCATATTATAAGATTGTTCCCCGGGGTACCAGGCTGATTAAGCTGAAGAATAAGGGGAGATCTGTTGTCGTCAGGTGGAAGAGACAGTCAAAGAAGATGCCTTCTAAGAGAATCACCGGATATCAGCTGCAGTTTGCCACGGACAGGAAATTTACCGAAAACAGGAAGACTCTGAAGATTAAGGGCTTCAAGCCTGTTTCTAAAATTGTTTCCGGGCTGAAGCCGAAAAGGAAATACTATGTCCGGATTCGTACCTATCAATTAGTCCGCGGCGTCGCCTATAAGAGCATATGGTCTCCCGTGAAAAAAGTGAAAACCAAATAAGGAACAGGGCAAAAGACAATGGGACAGTTCCGGGAGATGGTGAATTGTTATATGAAGGAGGAAGATAAAAAGAAAATGGCAAAACATTTTATTGATATAATTAAAAAACCCTTTCAAGCTATTCGAAGAGAATGGCTCCGCACCCGGATTCCTCTGGAGAGAAACACCGTAAAATATGTTGCCCATAGAGGTCTGTCGGCGGAAGCGCCGGAGAATACGGTAAAAGCATTTGAACTGGCGGCACAGCTGCGATTCGACGCCATGGAGACCGATATTCGCAGAACCAAAGACCACAAACTTGTTCTGATGCACGATGCCAGTCTGAAAAGAATGTGTGGGGTTGACCGGTATGTAAAAGACCTGACCTACCAGGAGCTGAAGGAGATACCCGTAACCGGAGGCAGACATCCGGAGAGATATCAATCGGATCCGACAGCACTGTATGTACCTCTTCTGTCACAATACCTTGAGATCTGCATGGACAGCGGAATGGTTCCTATGATGGAACTCAAAGATAACTGGAACAAAGAAGAAGCTCTTGATGATGAATATCTCTCCGATATCCTCACCGTGGTTCGGGAAATCATGGGGGATTTACCGGTCATCTTTGTATCCTTTAATCTGGGATCACTGATATCCATGAAAAGAATAGCAAAAGACCAAAACATGGATAAAGTGACCCTCTTTCATCTGGTTAAGAAAGTAAGGGAACTGGATCTTACCTGGTATAAAAAAGCCGGAATCCATCTTTCAATCCAGGGAAAGGCAAACACCCTGCGCGAAATCAGAAAAGTGAATGAAGCCGGTCTTCGAACAGTTATCTGGACTGTAGATGATAAAGACCAGGCAAGACTCTACATCCGTGAAAAAGTGGAATGGATTGCTTCAAACGGACAGCTGTGGAACGAAAAAAGAGTTTGAGATGGAAAAATACAAGGAGTGGAAGAAATGGATACGATTCTTCAATCAATACAGATAATTCTTTTTAATTCCCATAACGCTTCACCAATTATCATCAGAGTGCTGTACATGGTGGGTGCCTGGGGGCTTTTCAAAAAGGCCGGCGTGAAACCCTGGTGGGCCCTGATACCCTGGGCAAGAGAGTATCAGCTTGCCCGCTGTGCCAATCGTGAGCAGGAAGGACGGGTCTACTGTTTCACCAGTTTCGTGGTTACAATGCTTATGCTGGCCAATGTCCTGTTATCGAAAAACATGGGAAGCCTGAAACTATCTTACATGTCGCCATTGATCGTTTCAATTCTCGTTGCTGCCATGATCATACATATCATCTATAATATCCGTATTTTCTTTGGATTGATGGAAGTATATGGTGTCAAAAAGGGATGGATTATTCTTTGCATATTCGATGAAACCCGTTTTATCCCCATGCTGATCTGGGGATTCGGAAAAAAATATCAGCCCGGACAAAAGATTGAGAACATGAAGGAAAAGATGGAGCAGCTTGCGACAGAGACAGGCTCTGTGGCGATAGAGAATGGACTTTCTGTCAATATAAAAGAAAGGACTGCCAGTAAACTTTTCCGTAAAAAAGTACTCCTTCGCGATATTCATATGGCCATACCCCAGGGACGGCTGGTATTGCTGCTGGGAGGATCCGGAGCAGGGAAAACAACCTATCTTAACGCGGTTACCGGCTATGAAAAAGCTAATGCCGAGATAATCCTTAATGGAAGGGATATGTATAAAGAGTATGAAAAGATGCAGTATGAAGTGGGATTTGTTCCACAGTCGGAGATGATGCGTGGAAAAGATACTGTTCTGAACACACTTATCGATTCAGCAAAATTGCGCCTTTCCAAAGACATGCCGGCAAAGGAGCGCAGAGAGCATGTGGACCGGGTAATGGATATTTTCGGTCTGACTTTGGTAAAAGACAATAAAGTAGAAAAGTTATCCGGCGGCCAGAAAAAGCGGCTTTCGGTCTCTATGGAATTCATTTCCGATCCCTCGCTTTTTATATTGGATGAACCTGACTCCGGCCTTGACGGTGTTATGGCAAAAGAACTCTTTTTGAGACTGCGGGAGATAGCAGACTCCGGAAAGATCGTCATCGTCATTTCCCATACTCCGGACCGGGTGATTGATCTGATCGACGATGTCATTGTTCTGGCTAAAGACAGTGCCCAGACAGGCCGTCTGGCCTTCTACGGAAGTGTCCGGGAAGCAAAAGAATTCTTCGGATGTGGCAGTATGGAAGAAATCGTAAAGGTCATTAATCAGGTCGAGGAGGGCGGCGACGGCCGGGCAGATGAATATGTACTTAAGTTTGCGGAGGTGGCCAATGCTTGATAGAAACATCAATACATCAAATGAACAAGACGCCATTAAACGTCGCGGACGCATCGGTCAGATCGGGATTTTCTTTCCGAAATTTCTCCGGATGTTTGTCTATCAAAGTGACTGGATTGTCCTTCCCATGACGGCACTTATAGCCGGGATTGTCGGATTTGTCATGGGGAAAAACTACATGGTGACGATGAACGGAACCATGACAGGTACTTTTGCCCTGGTATGTGTCTGTATCTGGAACGGATGCTTTAATTCGGTCCAGGTAATCTGTCGTGAAAGGGATGTCGTAAAAAGAGAGCACCGGGCAGGTATGCATATCACATCCTACATTATCTCCCATATGCTCTATCAGTTCATGCTCTGTCTGATTCAGACCATTCTTACTCTTCTTGTTACGACCCTTGCGGGGATGAAGTTCCCTGAACAGGGACTCTTTACCAACTGGTTCTATCTGGACTTTGGCTTTACCATCCTGCTGATCACATTTGCGGCGGACATGATGTCTCTTTGGATTTCCGCTCTTTCCCGCACAACAACAACCGCCATGACCATAATGCCTTTTGTTCTGGTTTTTCAGCTGATTTTTGCCGGGGGAGTGATAACGGTACCACAGGCTGCCGAGCCTGTTTCCATGCTTACGGTTTCCAGTCCCGGCTTTAAAGCATTAGCCACACAGGCTGATATTAATAATAAGCGTAATGGTGCAGTGTCGAGAATGCTGTTTAAAATGAAAGGCGATGAGGTCACTTTCCATCTTACTTTGGGCCAGCTGCTGGATATTCTGGGAAAAAAGGACAATAAAACCATTGCCGAACTTCGCGCTATTGAGATCGAACCGGGGACAAGAGTGGGAACCCTCTTTCAAATGATCATGACAGCCGATGAATTCGCCGATCTGCGAAATGAGAAAGTCGATGAGTTTTTGACAGTTGGTGATTATTTGTACCTGATCGATCAGGGAGGATATTTGAAAGAATATGAGGATATTGAAATCAAATACTCTACCACCCTGGGAGATCTTGTTGATAATCTTTCAAAAGATGAATCGGTACAGGGACGAAGAGATGAGACTATGACCATAACGACTACCCTGGGTGACCTTATTGACCTGAAAGGAGAAAAAGAGGTCAGACTGCTTATCGATGAACGTGTGGCCCAGGCAAGCTATAATCCCAAATATGAGTACAGTAAAGCCAATATCATTGCAAACTGGACACACCTGCTGACATTTATCGTTCTATTCACTATTCTGTCTGTGATTACTCTAAGATCTATTGACAAGGATAAACGGTAATTCGACTGTCATGTTAAATAGACTAAGGAGGTCATGCCATGGTTATCAAATATGAACTGGTGGATGCTGTTGAAGACCGGAGCTATATTTATCAGATACGCTCTGAATGTGGTGATTTGTGTACAGTTGTTTGTCCGGAATGGGACCATGGCAACTGGAGAGAATCTGAAAGAGAGTTGACCCGGACTTACAAAGAGATATTCGACAGAGCTTTTGCCGCAGGGGTAAAAACAGTGTACGTACCCATGCTCGGCGAGGAAAACAAGCGTGTGCCTGTTCACAGAACTATGGATGCTCTCTTTAATGCAGCCTGTCAATCATTATATAATCAGGTATGCATAGTTGAGATACCTCAATATTATATTAAGATACCTTTGCATGATCGATTTATAACAAGAGATTCATTATCAAAACTCCGTGAAGCATTTGGCCAGGTGTATTTCGGAAGACCAAGGCAGGATATCTATATGCGAGTCGTCAGGAACGGAGAAGCCGGGACCGACAAGCTTATACTGGCTGAGAAGGGAACCGAACATGATAAACCCTTCAATCCTCAAACAGATATGAGCTTTTCTAAAGGGGTATTCCTTTCTCCTGAAGTAACATGGCAGGCTGTAAAGGATGATAGTGGTTTTGCCTCCAATCTTTATAACGCCATGAGTCATAATTTCTATGAGCCTTGTGTTTTTGTTATGAAAATGTCAGGCAGACTTCCGGGTGCCGGTGAGGCTGTTTTGTTCAGATTAGAGGATGATGTCACTGTATATGGGGGAGATTTGCCCTGCGGCGAATATAAAAAGGATACGATTCTGATCTGTCGGCTCAAGGATGGATGTGGCAGAGTCTGCTTTAAGGGCCAGGCCCTGTCAGGAACTATCGAATTAACTTTTTTCTCAGAAAGAGCACTTCTTAATACTTTCCAGGGCTGTATCATCGGCGGGGCAGCAGGTGACGCACTTGGATACCCTGTAGAATTTATGACTTATAAAGAAATCATAAAGGAGTATGGATCTTCAGGAATCAGGAC
>CADBME010000121.1 GCA_902795715.1 uncultured Lachnospiraceae bacterium
GAGCCCTTCCAGATAGCTGCCTGCAGACTGATCCAGGGCTTCCCGCCATAAGTCATCAATTCCTTCCTGGGCTGACCTCGACGCAATCTCCTGCAGGGTTTCCAGGAGATCCATAGGCATCCGGTCCTCTATCCCGTAGGTCTCCACCAGATGGTCGACCATACGATCCCTGTATTCTTCCCCCAGGTTCCATAAAAATGGTGTCCTACCTCCCCGGACCATGTGTGTGTCGCGGATATCGAAGACATACCGGAGCCGGGGCTGGTCTCCGCGCTCATCAATAAGGGCTATTCCTCTGGCCCCCCGGTTGACCCAGCGGCTCATGCTCCGGTTCCAGACATCCAGCTCGGCACATGCAAAAGCATCCGGCCGCTGGGCATGGATTAGGAGTGCGTCCCGGAAGGGATAGCGGTACAGCCGAGCCGAAGTGTCCAGGTAATTCATCCAGTCTTTAGGCGATGCGCTTGCCCGCCGGGCGGTCTCCTCCAGAAGGGCTATTATTTCGTTTATTTTTGCCATCCTTCTTCTATTTCCTCCAACAAAAAAAGCCCCGCAGGCACAGGGTAAACTGTGACTGCGGGGTCAACATAACTTTTGTATTCTATTTGAAGTTGTTTCTGCTTCTGCTTGAATTGGTTTTTCAGTGACTTATACTATCATCTTCTTCTGGAACGCTTCAGTAGTAAGGCCTGCCTGCGCAGCCGCATCCTTGATATTGAGAAGATTTATGAATAGACATCGTTATCCTATTTTTTGATGCTTCTTTATTGATTTTGCTCTGAAAAACGGGTTTGCCTGAGAGCTTTCAATGTTTTCTGGAAGTCTTCAGGCAATATTTTCAAAATACGTTCTCTGACTGTTCCCTGTACATAATAGGGCTTGAGATTGCTCTTTTGATATTGTCGCAAGGGGTCATCTTTTGTCAATTGAATGAGCAGCATCGTGAAGTATTGTTCCCAGCTCATATATTCCTTGCTGTCAATATAATCCTCTGGATGCTCTAATTCATTCAGAGGCTGATTCGAAGAAGCTGTTCCGGACTGAAGAATAATCCACTCAAAGGATTCGGGGAGATATAAAAGGGTGTTGCCGCGTATATCTGCATATTTCAGGACATTTTCCATGTAAGGACCAAAGGCCGCGCCATCCGCAATTACTGCCAGGAACTCCTGATCTGGTATATTTTTCAGCACATGATAGATGCGTCCGTTTCCATTGGCACTGATGCATACGTCACTGTCAGGACAAAAGCTCCTGAAAAACTGATAACCTGACTTCGCATCTTCTGTTATAATACGTTTTTTCAATCCGAATTGGAAATCTCCTGCTGTATTTTCTTCATAGATCTGATAAAACTCGTGATAGATCTGCTCCGGAAAATGATATTTTCCCGATGTCCGGATTCCGTAGATCTCCTTAATGCTATAAGGCAGTTCCGGGAGATCTTCCCTTGTGATCAAAACATAGTAATTTGAGCTGGATCTGACAACTTCCGCAAATTCTTTTGTACGGATAAAACGGTTATCCTCATCAATAAAAATGATAGAATCCGCAATCACTTCCAGAGCCTGACGCCAGGTATCGCTGCTGTCTGCAAATACTCTGCACTGCACATCTGAAGATATGCGGACAGCTGAATCTTCCCCGCTGTCTCGATAATCCTCCAACAGTTCGATCAGTGTTGTCTTGCCGGTAGCACTGTCTCCTCTTATGATCGTGATATTTCTTTTGATTTCAAACTCATACTTCAGTCGGGCAGATTCAATGACTATATGATGCTTTCCCTTCATCTTCCTTCGCCCTCCCCTGTTTGAACGCCGGCCGGATCAAGGCAGTCTAGTGCGCACAATGTGTAATCGCGATTATTTTTGACGATCGTCCCTATGTTATCTATCGTGAGTTCAAAAGGTTCCAACCCTTTCATAGGCATAAAATAACGAAGATTCACAGTGACATCTTTTCTTTTCCCAATCTCAAGCAGCATATGAGCACAGTTTTCCCCACAGCTTGTGGCATCAAACACTTTGTCCGGCATCTCATAGATCATGATCAAGGTTTTTACACCTCCGGAGAGTTTTTCCGGAGGAATGGGGCCTAACACAGGGCTTTCGAAAATATATCCGTCTATATATCGGGTCTTATCCACTTCCTCGATCATTTTCCGGACAAACGGATCCTGAAACCATCTAATATCATAATTATATTTGAACCATCTCGGACCATATGCCACCCGATCCATGTCGCCGAATCTAATATGAAGCATTCCCGACGTCCTCCTGTTATCTGCTGATGTTTTAAAACCAGTATAATCTGTTCAGTCAAAAAGGTAAACTCTGTTCCACAATAATGAGCCTCCTGTCCAATCTTCTATGAGAACAGCGCAGGAAGCCTTTCCTCATTGATCGCAGTCGTTCCCGACAAAACAGTTGCTCCTATTCTTAAGAAGATTCAGAAGAGTCGTTCTCTCTTCAGTATTGCGGCACACGATCCCGGCCAAAGACCTGTTTATCTGGTACATGTCAGGATAAAGTATTTCAGATTGTCTAAGTGACCCTTCTTTTTTCCTGTCCTCCGGATCCTGGGATATGTATGGGCCATTCCAGTAAATCATTTTAAAATCCAGATTGGCAAACGTTTCTCTCCTTTAAGCACAGGATTTTCTCCGCCTGCCTCTGAGCCTTCCGAAAAGCATGTATTCAGATCTGACAGGAACTGGTCCAGATAAAAAGAAGAAGAATATGGGAATCGGTATATCAGCTGTTATTCCTGCAGAAAAGTTTATATAATACAATAGCGTATGAAATCATGTATTTGAAAGTCGGGATGCCAGCAATCGCTGCAATCCTGCATTTTATAACCGAATTTTTCCAGTTAAAACCATGTTTATTCATGTTGCTTTCTAAGTTCTTCCTACGTGCTCTCAGAAGGCGCAGCGGTTCATTTGAAGGGCGTATTATTTCCATACAGAATAATACAAAACAAGAGATCAACTATAAACATTGTAGAATGCATCCCTGTGGGGTATAATTTATCTCATATTAGACATTTAAAAATTTTTAAACATTTATAAAGAGGCGGAAACATAAATCATTACCAGAGTCTGAATAGGAGGGACGACACATGAAATCATTATTAAAACGTAACATAATGAGCCATTTGCTGTGTATAGCATTGACAGTCATGATCACTGTCGGATTGGTTCCTTTACGGGCTGAGGCATACACAACTAAATATGCTTATAAGTTTATTACCCTGAGTCAGAACAAATATGTAGCTTCAAGAGACTATACCGAGAGATACATTGAAAAAACTGATACATGTATAGAAACCTGCTATTTACATAAGATCAGTGTCCCTGCAAATGGTTACATCAGGATTAATGCGAATAGTACTAACGGCATAGATATATTTAAAACAATTAATAAAAAGAAAGCTTTATACGCATCAGAACCTTTAATAGATCTTTATGGAAAGAAAGTCTACTATGAAGTATTGCCAAAAGGTACTTATTACATCAAAGCTGATAGTGGTGTGAAGTTCAAATGGTCTTTTGTAAAAGTGCAAAGTGGATCCAATTATTGCAGGGTAAGGGCCCAGAAGCTTGCTGCTGGAAAGAAAAAAATAGAAATTTTTAATTACGGTCAGGAATATGACAGATGGTATATGATTTCTCTGCCTCAGAAGAAAACTATTACCGTCTCATACAGTTTAAAACAATTTAATCCTGATCTGATTGTTTATAATTCCCACGGTGTGAAGGTTAACTGTCCGACTCTGACAGATAAGAGCTGGAGAACACCTGTTCTAGCTAAAGGTACTTATTATATCAGACTTTCCCGCGATCGCTATGAAGACAAATATAGTTTCTACAGGGAACGATTCGTACAGTTCTGGTGGAGATAAAAAAAGATGATGCAATAATTGAGGCGTGTCAAAAATGAACCCAAAAGAGAAAGCGCTAAGACGCGGTTTCAAATCCTGGATGAACATTCTCAAGGATAATATGATTCAGAGATGGAATATGACAAGTATATTTTTCCGTTCTCTCATCTCGTAAATATGGGTAAAAAAACCTAAATCATTAATCATAAGAACCTGAAACAGGAGGGACGCTGCATGAAACCCTTATTTAAGCATAATACTGCAAAAAAACTCATATGCCTGGCTCTGATATGTCTAATTATGATCAGTTTTTTTCCTTTTCGAGCATATGCATCTTCAACTAAATATGTCTATAATATTACAACTTTGAAACAGAATAAATTTGTCACTTCAAAAGATTATTCCTATAAATATAATGAAAAAACAAATACTGAAACATATACATATGATCTTTACAAGATTACTCTTCCCGGATACGGGTATGTTAGAATAGAGACAAAAAGTGTCAGAGACTTATATATCTACAAAGCAATCAATACAAAAAAAGATCCGTATTATTCTGAAAGCATTCTTAATTTATATGGGAAAAGAGTATACCGTGAGGTCCTTCCCAAAGGTACTTATTACATAAGAGCTGATAAATGGGTACAATTCAAATGGAATTATTGTTATGCAAAATGGGGAACAAATTATTGCAGATCAAAAGCTGTGCCACTTTCCTCGGGAAAGAAAAGAATAGAAATATTCCATTATGGGCGAGAATACGACAGGTGGTTTAAGGTTTCTCTTCCCCAAAAGAAAACGATCACCATCACATACAGTGCCGAAAATTATTATACTGATTTTTATATTTATAATTCCCGTGGGTATTCAGTTGATAATTCAAAACTGACAGATACAAGCTGGAGAACGGTTCTCCTGCCTAAGGGTACTTATTACATACGGGTCTATCGCGATAATGATGAAGATGAAGATAGTTTTTACTATGGTCGTTACTTAGAATTCTGTTGGCGATAATAGCAACATAGAGTCTGTAAATCATGCCTTTGAGGTTGCGGGATGACAGCGAATGCTGCCATCCCGCCGTTTTTTGGTTCCTTCTGAATACAATTTGTCAACTCCCTTATGCTACAACGTGCAGCATTCAGATCCTCTGTTGACATCAGGCGGTTTATATGAAATAAAAATTTGCACAAGATTCTTGAAAGTATCCCTATGTCCGCCTGTCCGGTTTTACACCACCCGGAATTCCGCCCTTTGAAAGGCCAATATCCAATGTCATGCAAAGTGCCATCTACCAGATATTGAATTGAGATTTTTCTAATTAGGATCTATTGCAGTTTGAACGTGAAAACGGCCAGTAAAGACACATTGTCCGGCCATCTAAAGACGTAATTCCCGGTCTGTTTTTGTTTGCGCTTCTTTCAACAAACGAACCGTATGTAAAGATGGCATCTGGTTGATACGTTTCTTTCAAGTAGTTGATTTTCTATTTGCAATCTTTATTTTTTTGCATAGATCCCGATTGTCTATATCCGATTGCCTATATCCCCCGTATGATCCGCCTAATCTATTTTCTTTTTTTCCTCATTTCCAGCTTCGGGATTCATGATTCCATTCCACCGAATAATCAGTGTTTCCGGATATGCTTTCTACAATTGGAAGCAGTAATGTTTTGAGCAGAGCAACCACATCTTTCAATTCTGCATTCACATGTGTCTTCTTCTTTTTCAGAAATGCCTTCCACCTGCTTTGATGGAGCTCACTTGTTATAAAGTCATCTGTGAAAACAAATATATCATCGAAACCTGTGCCTCTATGCTCAAAGGTTTCTCTGACCGCTTCCTTTAGTTCTTTTCCGTCAAGGTTAAATCGCTCAGCCAAGATATAGATATCGTAAAAATCCTTATATCTACTGTTGGCATCTCCCAGTGAGACGATTGCCTCAAATTTCTCGGAGACAAGAGAATAAACTGAATATGCATAAATCTTCGGCATCTCCATGTCGAGCAGTACCGGAAAGTCCATGAACACTCTATTCGGATAAAATTGTATCCCCGAATCCTATATCAACCGACACAGGAACTTTGGTTCTGTCCAGATATGCTAAAATGGAGACATTCACACCATGATAATCCTTGCCTGATTATTGTAAATAGTAGAGTTACACTCACCTAAGTTAAAGCGGTTATACAGGCGGAACCGCGAAGTGTTCAGGCTCCTCAGCCTCCAGTTCTTCAAAGGGCAGATCAACCTCATTTTTGAAGGTTTCGTCCTCTTCACGGGTTTCTGAAGCATTGATAAACTCCAGCAGTGTTGAAAAGTTCTGCTCCTCCTCTGGTGCCTCATACCAGATGTACCCGATCAGGGCGCAGTAGAGCAGGCGTTCTGCTTTTGTCCAAAAATCCTCAGAAGACTTTTCTCCC
>CADBME010000122.1 GCA_902795715.1 uncultured Lachnospiraceae bacterium
AAAAGCTTTCTGCAGAAGACGTGATCCGGGAGATGAGACATGACAAAAAGATGGAGCAGGGAGTGATCAAGTTCATTCTTCTTGAAAAGGTGGGCCGGGCCATTATCTGTCGGGATGTGACAGCGGACCAGATGACAGAGGCCTTTGACCGTGTCAGGAGGGAAGAGGAAAAATATGATGAGAAAGGGCAGCCTTGATATGAAAATAAAGAGCATTGTCTTATTTATAATTCTGGTCGCCGCCGATCAGCTCTCCAAGGTCTGGGCTGTCCGGGTTCTGGGAAAGGGAAAGGTTATTGCCCTGATCCCCGGGATTCTTGAACTGACTTATGTGGAGAACCGGGGGGCTGCATTTGGAATCCTGCAGAACAGGCAGTGGTTATTTAGCCTGATGACGGTGATCGTCCTTCTGGGAATCATCTGGGTTCTGACAAGAACACCCTCACTTCCTCGCTTTGTTTATCTTCGCCTTATCTGTATTATACTGGCTTCGGGGGCTGTCGGAAACCTGATTGACCGCCTTCGCACCCGGTATGTGGTGGATTTTATTTATTTTAAACCTATTAATTTTCCCGTATTTAATGTTGCAGATATCTACGTAACTACGGCTTCGGCAGCCCTGATCCTTCTCCTCCTCTTTTTCTATAAGGAGAAAGAACTGGATATGATTTTGGGCAAGAACAGAGAAGAAAGCTAAAAAGAAACCTCCTTGACGAAGGGAAAGGGAGAAGAGTGATGGAAGGGCAGGATAAAGAAATTTTCAGATATGTTGCGGATGAAGACCAGGAAGGAATGCGGATGGACCAGTTCCTGGCCGGACAACTGTCCCGGCACTCCAGATCTTATATAGGGAAACTGTGCAGGGAAGGGAGAGCCCGGATCAATGGAAAGACGGCCAAGGCCGGCAATCGGATCCGGATCGGAGATGAGATACTTATATCTATTCCTCTACCGGAAGAGCTGGAAGTTCTGCCGGAAGAGATGGACCTGAATATCGTCTATGAGGATTCGGACCTCCTGGTCATCTATAAGCCCAAAGGTATGGTGGTCCATCCCGGAGCCGGCAATCCTGCCGGAACACTGGTCAACGGCCTGCTGGCCCACTGCAAGGGTCAGCTGTCCGGTATCAACGGAGTCCTCCGCCCCGGCATTGTACATCGAATCGATAAAGATACGACGGGACTGCTGGCTGTCTGCAAGACAGACCGGGCCCACAAGAGCCTGGCTCAGCAGCTTAAGGACCACACCATAACCAGAAAATATGAAGCCATCGTCTGGAACAATCTGAAAGAGGAAGAAGGGACCATCGACCGTCCCATCGGCCGGAGTTCTTCGGACAGGAAGAAGATGGCAGTGACCCCCGGAAAAGGCCGGGAAGCCGTAACACATTACCGGGTTCTCAACCATCTTGACCACAGATTCAACCATATCGAATGCCAGCTTGAGACAGGAAGGACCCACCAGATCCGTGTTCACATGGCCTCTGTTGGTCATCCCCTCTTGGGAGACGAAATCTATGGTCCGTCAAGAAAAGTACCCGGCATCCCCGACACCCGGGGCCAGTGCCTTCATGCCAGGGTCCTTGGCTTTGTCCATCCCGTCAGCGGGGAATACATGGAATTCACCAGTGATCTACCGGAATACTTTCAAAAGATTTTGGATATACTCGGTTAATGCTTTACAAAGTCAGGACCAGAGGATTTGCCGAAGTGGGGCTAGCCCCTGCTTCGGCAAATCCTCCCGCCCTTCCGTCGTATATTAAAAAGGACCTGCTGATTTCCTTCGATTATTTCCAGCTGCTAAAACCGATGGATGTCATAGTGATCTTATCTTTTTTGAGTGTTTTGTTTTTGGAGAGATGGCTGTTCCAGGCTTTGAAAGCTACGGTCAGCCGGGTATTCATGGTATCCGCAAATCTCTTTAAGTCTGTGGGATCGGTATAGGGAATATATTTGGGATTCGGATAGTCTTCTTTCATTTCTACGGCTTTCTTTAAAGTGATTCCGGCACCCTTCCCGTTGAAGCTTGTGTTTATGGTACCCTCGATGGTGTCATCATTCCACTCGTCTATATATTTATAATGGGTGAAGGCACTTCCTTCTTTTACAGATGCCGTGCCCGAAATAAGATTGATTTTTATTCTTGTCGTCGTACGGGATTCCGGTGAGTCCGGGGCCATATAGTATAAGAATTCCAGATCGTAATTCCCCTTCCAGGCCGTGACTGATGTGCGCATGACATAGTCATCGGTGGCTCCTGACGGACTGTTTTTTAAGACATATCCTTTAACAGATTTGTCGTATTTTCCCTTAGACAGGACATAATTGCGAAGTTTTCTGGCTCTTGCAGCAGATTTCCTTTCCACTACGACCTTACAATTGAGTTTTTTTCCATTTACTTTGACTGTGATGGTTGCGGTTCCGTAATTCTTTGCCTTGAGTTTCCCTTTTTTGGATACCGTGACTATCTTTTTGTCGCTGGACTTCCATTTTGCTTTTTTCTTTGTCCCTTTTACCTTCAGCTTGTAAGTGCTGTTTTTGGTCATATAGACAGTCTTTTTGCTGAGCTTGACTTTTTTTGCATAAACCGTGCAGCCTGCAGACAGGAAAAAGTATACTGTCAGGATGGAGAGCGTCAGTAATGCAAGTTTACCATAGTTTGAAAATTTTCTCATAAATTCACCCCCAAACCAAGTAGTATTCAGAAAATAATGATTTGATATAATTAATGTGCGCCATTTCTGCGTATTTTAACATAATATTCTAAAAAATACAATATAAAAATGGGAGAAATATCTGAAAAAATAATAGTTTTGTCTTCCTTTGACCTTTTTTAAGCAGGGGATGACAAAAACCTGCAGGATTCGGAAGCAAGAATATGCAGGAAAAATCCTGCAGGTCGGGACTTTACAAAAAAAATCAGCTGTGGTAGACTATTCAACTGTAAACACATGTGCATAAGCACGGACCCTTTACCAGGATGATGGATTCTCCGACCGCATCTTCGTAAAGGTGATATTCAAAACAGGAGGAAAACGATATGATCACAAAAGAGCAAAAGCAGGAAATCGTAGAAAAGTTCGGAAGAAGTGAAGGGGATACAGGTTCACCCGAGGTTCAGGTAGCCATCCTTACCGCAAGAATCAATGATCTGCAGAATCATTTCAAGGCCAACCCCAAAGATCATCACTCCAGAAGAGGACTTCTGAAGATGGTTGGTCAGAGAAGGAATCTTCTCGGATATCTGAGATCCAAAGATATCACTCGCTACAGAACCCTGATTGAGCAGCTTGGATTAAGAAAATAAGACGAGATTGCCGGAGGATGCCTCAAGGGCATCCTCTTTTGCTTTATGTGCAGGGCATTTTGTTTTTTGACAGGGCTTCCTTGCAGCCAGGTTATCTGTGACAGCTTAAAACTACATTTAAACTATATATGATACTATTGACAGGTAAGAAAATGAACTGGAAAAAAATCCATTTTCCTAATATAAATGTAAAAAATAAAAAATACAGGGGAGGACTTGTTTTCGGACTCCTTCTCCTTTGTCTGACCGGCCTCCTCTTCATGGCCGCACAGAGTATTCAACTGAAAGTCCCCCGGGAGCTTCACGGCCGGAAAGTGAATGCCGGTACCATCCGTTTGTCCTGGAATCCCGTTCCCGGCTGTGATGGCTATGTCATAAGCCGTTACAGCAGGGGGAATGGAAAGATGGAGGAGATTGCCAGGATCCGCTCTGCTAAAGTGACTGTCTATGAGGATGATGTAAACGCCAACAGAAAACAAAGATATACTGTTGCAGCCTACCAGACCGGTTCCGGGGGAGGACTTGTCTGTTCCCGAAAGGGGGAAATCACTGCCGGGGGTCTTACAGGTTACGAAACCATCGGACACCGCGGGGCCATGGACCTGGCGCCGGATGATACCATCGCCTCCTTTAACAGGGCCAGGAGGGCAGGATATACTACATTTGAGTGTGATATGTTTTATACAGACTCCGGAGATCTTTTTATTTTCCATGATCCGGAACTGGAGCCCCTTACGGGAAAGGGGGGGAGTCCTTCTAAACTGTCCCAGGATAATTATCTCATGTATCCCATTCTTTATGGAAAGAATTCCAACCGCTATCCCGCCCAGTATCCTCCCGACCTGAATGAACTCCTTGCCTGGGGCCGGGATCATGATATGAGAATCATTATTCACATCAAAGTCCTTGATGTTGTTTATGATGATAAAGCCTTTTCCATGATAGAAGAGTCCCTGGAAAAATATGATATGAAAGAAAAGGTTCTTTTCTTTACATCGGATTACAAAGTGTCAGCCAGGATGGCAGATTTTGACTTCCGCAAGGGTTTTTTGACATCCTTTACCTCCAAGGAGATGCGGCGCAATGCCATACAGACTGCAAAAAAGAATCAGTGTGAACTCGTTATCATGAAATATTCAGACCAGTATCCTGTGACAGCGGATATCAATCGCCTGGCCCATGAGAAGGGATTGAAAACCGTCGCTTATAATATCAAACGCTGGGATCAGATTGCTTTCCTGATTAACTCGCGTACGGATTACTGGATCACTAACCGGGTCCTGGTCCGGTCCGGGAGAAAACAAAAATAGATAGCCCTGATTAAATGAAAGGGGAGTGTGCCATGAGAAAAGTTGTCGTTGCAGGAATTCTTATTCTCCTGATTTTTGGTCTGTCAGGAGTTTACTATCATTTGCGTGCTATTCATGACAAGCAGGAAATTCGCCGGGAAGCCCTCCTGTATTTTAACGAGGAGGATTACCAGAAGGCGGCAGACCTTTTTGAAGATGCCAGAGCAAGGAAGACTTTCTTCTCCTCCCAACTGGATTGGGATATTCTCAATTATCTGGCAGAAAGCAGATACCAGCTCGGAGACTATGATGAAGCCCTGAAGCTTTATGACAGCATGATTCGACAGGAGCCGGGAAAATCACAGAATTATCAGCTCAAGGGTGAGTGTCTCGAGAAGGCCGACCGCCCGGAAGAAGCCATAGACTGTTATCAGACAGGCTATGATAAAACCGGGGATTCTACCCTCCTGCTTCGGATGTGCAATGTCTACATGAATGAAAAAGAGTATGAGAAAGCTCTTTCCTGCACGGAAGAAGGATCCAGGGGCGATGACAGGCAGGAGTTTCTCTACAACAAGATTATTATTTATGAGAGATCCCGCGATTATTCATCGGCCTTCCAGGCCGCATCCGAATATGTCAATCTGTATCCCAAGGACGAGAAAGGAAAAAAAGAATATATCTTTCTTTCCACAAGGGTTGACTGATTCATTCCTTTACTTTTTTGCGGTTTTTGCATATCGGCTGCCTTTATTGACAGTGTATACAAAAAATGTTAAAATATTCGAGATGGGGATCCTGATGTAATGTAAAAAAGGCACAAAATCATAGAGGATTTTTCCTCTTCTTTGTACTATGTGTCTGAAGCCGTGCACAAAGTAGATTTTAATACTGACCAAAGTGCATCTAAGAAGAGACATGGCATCTTGATTTCTTGGGAATAGCTGTTTTTTATTATAGTATGCATTAAGAAAGAAAAGGAGAATTACTATGGTATCACAGAAAATTACGATCAAAAACCCCCAGGGACTTCACATGAGACCGGCCGGAGTTTTCGCTAAAGGCGTAGCAAAATATCAGAGCAATGTCAATCTTATTTTCAATGGCAAATCAACCAATGGCAAGAGTCTTCTGAATATTATCGGCGCATGCATCAAGTGTGGTTCCGAGATTGAAATCCAGTGTGACGGACCCGACGAAGAAGAAGCCCTTCAGGGAGCAGTAGAACTGATTGAAAGCGGTCTGGGTGAATAATTCCGGATTGATTTTTCCTTAGAGATGGAATCAGTATGAGGTGAGTGATATGTATACTGGTATTGGCGCATCCGTTGGAATCGGCATTGGTAATGTAATCATCGTTAAGGAACCTTCTCTTGATTACCAGCGTGTTACTGTTACGGATACGGAAGCTGAAAAAGAGCGTTTTAATTCAGCGGTTACAACAACCATCGAGCAGACTCAGGCCATGGCGGACGACATGAGAACCAGAGTTGGTGAGAAAGAGGCGGAGATCCTCGAAGGACACATGCTTCTTCTCATGGATCCGGAACTGACCGGACAGATTGAGTCGTCGATTGAAAATGATAAGATGAATGCGGAAGCTGCCGTAGAGCAGGTTTGCAATACCTTCCGCGATATGTTTGCAAGTCTTGATGATCCCATGTTCCAGCAGCGTGCTACGGATGTAAATGATATCAAGACACGTATGTTGAAAATCCTCCTCAATGTAGAAGATATTGATCTGGGCAGCCTGCCGCCGGCTACTATTCTGGCTGCAGAAGACCTTACTCCTTCCATGACGGCCAGTATCAATGCTGAGAATGTTGCCGGTATCCTTACGGAAATCGGCGGAAAGACCTCGCATTCGGCTATTCTGGCCCGTGCCCTTGAGATTCCCGCTGTTCTCAGTATCCCTGAGATCACAAAGAAGATTGAGAACGGGGACCGGATTGTTCTGGATGGATCGACCGGTGAAGTGTTTGTGAATCCGGATCAGGATGTGGTTGCCGAATACGAAGAGAAGCGCCGGATCTTCCTGGAAGAGAAGGCAGCTCTCCAGCTCTTTGTCGGCAAGGCAACTGAGACCAAAGATGGACACAAGGTTGAGCTGTGTGCCAACATCGGAAAACCTCAGGATGCAGATAAGGTTGTCGAGTGTGACGGTGAGGGCGTAGGACTCTTCCGTACAGAATTCCTCTTTATGGACAGGGATTCCGTTCCCAGTGAGGAGGAACAGTTTGAGGCTTACAAGTCCGTAGCTGAGAAGCTTTCCAATAAGCCCGTGATCATCCGTACCCTTGACGTGGGCGGTGACAAGGAGATTCCCTATCTGGACCTTCCCAAAGAGGAGAATCCTTTCCTGGGCTACCGTGCTGTCCGTCTCTGTCTCAACAGGGATGATATTTACCGTCCTCAGTTGAGAGCCCTTCTTCGGGCTTCAGCTTACGGGGATATCCGCATCATGGTTCCCATGATCACCTGTCTTGACGAAGTCCGCAAGGTTAAAGCCATTATCGCCGAGCTGAAAGCAGAGCTGGATGCTAAGGAGATTCCTTACAATAAAGATATCAAGGTTGGTATCATGGTTGAGACTCCGGCTTCCATGATCATGGCAGATGCCTTTGCCAAAGAGTGTGACTTCTTCAGTATCGGAACAAACGATCTGACCGGTTACACCATGTGCGCAGACCGTGGTAATCCTGATGTGGCTTATCTTTACTCTTCTTACAATCCGGCAGTAATCCGTGCCATCGAGCGTACCATCCGGATGGGTAAAGAAGGCGGCGCTATGGTTGGTATGTGCGGAGAGGCAGCAGCGGATCCGCTCCTGGTTCCCCTGCTCTTATCCTTCGGTATGGATGAGTTCAGTGTAAGTGCTACATCCATCCTGACAACCAGAAAGGTGATTTCCCAGTGGACCATGGAAGAGGCCAACGCAGTGGCTAAGAAGGCTCTTTCCATGACGACGGAAGCAGAAGTTAAAGACTATCTGGAATCTGTGGCAAAGAAGTAAAAGAAGTATTTGAAACTGAATACTACATGTGTTATATCTAAAGGGTGTTACTTAGTAACACCCTT
>CADBME010000123.1 GCA_902795715.1 uncultured Lachnospiraceae bacterium
AAAGGATTGATCAATCCCCGGATGAGGGATCAGACAAATCAGCCCAATCCTTTCCAGGGAACCCTCCGATATGGTATAATTGATCCGGGTGAATTAGGAGACCGCATGGAAGAGGATTTCGGCAAATATGCCAAAAATGAGAACTATTTCATCAGTCTTGCCATCACCCACTTAAATGAAACTGCCGGGAAATGGAACGGACAGACTCCCATTTGCAGAGATTTGTTTAAAAGAAGTGGAGTTCGTCGGGTATATTTATCCTCCGGCAAAAGCAAAGAAAAGATAGAAATAGAGGATCAGGCATGATGAGGGAACCGGGGTCAGAAAAAGAATATTTAGAATCCTATAACCAGGAGCAATATAAAAAAATGTCGGTGGCGGCGGATCTGCTGATTCTGACGATTGAAGAGGACCGGCTGAAGGTTCTGATGACCAGGAGGTCAGAGTATCCCTTTAAGGACCACTGGGCTCTGCCCGGTGTCTTTGTCAGGATGGAAGAGACTTTGGAGGAAGCGGCGGTCCGGGGTCTTAGGGAGGAAGTGAATCTGGAGGATATCTACCTGGAACAGCTCTATACCTTCGGAGAGGTTGACCGTGACCCCAGACTGAGAGTCATTTCGGTCACCTATATGGCTCTCACTGCCCCGGAAAAGCTGGATTTTAAGGCAGGGAGCAGAGTGAGTGAGGTAAAACTTCTCCCGGTTGAGGACATCATCCGGGGAGAGATTGAGACGGCATTTGACCATCGGGAGATTATAAACTACGCCAGATGGAGATTAAAGAATAAGGTGGAGTATACCGACATAGTCTTTCATTTCTTCTCAGATATGTTTACCCTGCCCAGGCTTCAGAGGGCCTATGAGATTCTTGCCCAAAAGAAGGTCTATAAGACCAATTTCCGGAAAAAATTCATGCCCATGGTTACCGATACGGGACTGGAAGACCGAAGCGGTGGAAAGAGACCCAGCCGCCTCTACCGTTATCTGCCTGAGGAAGAATCATAAGGATATGATTAAGAATGCTGAGAAGAAGGAGGAGTCTCCCATGCGTTTGTTTATTGCCATCAATTTTGACAGGGCCATTAAAGAATTTCTCACAGCCCTCCAGGAAGATCTCGGCCAGGCCGGCCTGTCCGGCAGATGGACGAATCCGGACAACCTTCATATGACATTAGCTTTCATCGGAGATTATGGCAATCCGGATGAGGTTCTTGAAGTCATGGAAGACATTCCTTTTGCTCCCTTTTCCATGAAGCTTGAAGGACTACAGCATTTCAGGGATATGTATTTTGCAAGGCTGGGAGATTGTAAAGAGCTTAAGGATTATGTCCGCAGGCTGAGAAAGGCTCTGTCTGACAGGGGGATTCCATTTGACAGAAAGAAGTTTTCTCCGCATATCACCCTGGCCAGGAGAGTGTCCATCCGGGGAGGCAGTCTGCATTCAGAGGTCAGAGTGCCTTTTGCGGAGATTGATGCAGACCATATTTCCCTCATGAGATCAGACCGTGGAAAACACGGCATGATTTACACAGAGCTGGGCAGAGTGGACGGAATATTCAACAACAGTGATGATTACAGGGGCGAACAATGATTCATACTATAATATTTGATATTGGAAATGTACTGATGGACTGGCATTTCAAAACTTATGTGAAAGATCTTCTCAGGGATGAATTCCTGGTTGAGAAAGTGAGAGGTGCTATTTACGGAACCGGTTACTGGGACCAGCTGGACTACGGAGTGGATTCCGGGGAAGTGTTCTCCAGGATGCTGGAGGCAGAGCCCGACTACGAGAAAGAAATCCGCCTGACCCTGGACCATGTGGCTGAATGCATGGACAAAAAAGAATACGCCATCCCATGGATCCGGCAACTGAAAGAAAGAGGATTCCGGGTCTTGTATCTTTCGAATTACTCGGAATTTGTAATGAAAGCCAAGCCCGAAGTCCTGGATTTTCTGCCCCTGATGGATGGAGGCGTATTTTCCTGCTATGTGGGCATGATTAAACCGGACCCTGGGATATACCGCATACTCTGCCGTGAATATGATCTGGTTCCGGAGGAATGTGTTTTCATCGACGATAAAGCGGAAAACATTCAGGCGGCTAAAGATCTGGGGATGGAAGGGATCCTTTTTACAGATTATCATCAGGCAAGCAAAGACCTGGAAAAGCTGATTACAGAAAAAGTTCGCATTCTTTCCGGTCGGCACACATTGGGGTGATCTTCTTTCGGATTGCTTCTGCCGTTTCTTCATCCGGTGTCCTTGCCTGGACCGGACATACGGCAACACAGCGCATGCAGGAGATGCAGGATCCGTTGGATGGAAGATTGGGCGTTTCTTCCGGAATAGCTCCGACGGGGCATTCAAGTGCGCAGCTGGTGCAGAAGATACAGGAGTCTTTGGCCCATGTGCCAAGTGGAATTCCATGGAAGAGTTTGTAGGGATAAGATCCTGGCAGGGTGGGGATGCTTTCATCGCCTCTTTCCAGCTTATCTACAATCTGCTTTGCCATATCCTTAAGAAGCTCCCGGTCGGATTTGTCCGGCCTGCCATGTGCGATCTCGCGGACAATCGAATGCTCCGCAATAGCAGATATGGCAGCTATGGGATGGAAGCCTGCGCCTTCTGCCGTATCCTTTAATTCCAGGAGAGTGTCATCGTAGGCACGATTTCCGTAAACAACAAGGAGGATGGCCCTGGCCCCGTTTCCCCGAATCATGCGAAGCCTGCTGTTTGCGATGGCAGGAACTCTTCCCCCGAAGGATGGTACAGCAATCAGGACCAGATCTTCAGAGCATAAAGAAGCCTGACGGCGTGCCGGATCCCTGACAAGGAGATTGATATTATCCTGGTCTGTTTCCAGATTTTCTTTGATAGAATCTATGAGAATGTCACTTACCCTGTCTGTTCCCCCTGTAGGGCTGAAAGTGATTTTATACAGCATAGAAGAACCCTCCCTTACATTGGTCTTTCCTAAATGATGTTCGTAATCTGATTATAGCACTATTACAAGGCAAATTCTACGATTATTCTATTTTTTTGAACCGGATTGTACCAGATTCTTCCGGATGTGAGTTTTAATCCCCTTTTTCATGACGGTATTCAACTCCTTTGTCCGCTGACAGTCACCGTAATTTTGTTAACACAATTGTAATTGTAATCAAATGGCATTTTCTATATAATCATCCTATCAGTATATGAAATCTGCCGGATTGGCAGGAAGCCTGAAGGCTCATGGCCGGATGGCTGGGAACAAAGGTCCTATGGCAGGGTCGAAAGTCATAAGATTGAAAAGGAGGTATTATATGAAAAAACGTGTAACATTGCTGCTGATGACCTTACTTTTGCTGGCATTTGCACTGCCGGTAAGTGCGGCTACCAAGGTCTATGTGAACGCAGATGTGAATCTGCGTAAAGGAGCGGGTCTTGAGTACAAGATCTATACATCGGTTTCCGAGGGAACAGCCCTGAAGTATTTAGGAAAATCAAAAAAAGACGATAGAGGAGTCAAGTGGTACAAGGTTTCTTATAAGAAAAAGAAACTCTGGGTGTCTTCCCGGTTTGCCACTAAGGTTCCTCAGCCTGTTACATCGGCAAAGAAACGAGTAGTTACATTAGGACGTGTCAACCTGCGCAAAGGTCCGGGGACCAATTACAAAAGAGTGACCGATGTAGCCAAAGGCTCTTCGATGAAGTATCTGAATAAGACGCAGAAGGATAAGCGGGGAGTGAATTGGTACAAGGTTTCCTTCTACGGAAAAGGCCTTTGGGTTTCTTCCAAATGGTCGGTTTTGAAAAATGAGGATATTACACTTTACGTGATTACAACGGCAGATCTGAATCTCAGAAAAGGTCCGTCTCTGGATTACAAAGCCTATACCTCAGTAAAGAAGGGGACAGCCATGAAGTACCTGGGTAAGGTCATCAGAGATGAACGTGATGTGAAATGGTACAAAGTTTACTATGGGGGCAAGGCTCTCTGGGCATCTTCCAGATTCAGTTACATCAAATGATATGAGGACTTCAGGCAGCCGTCCGAGACCTCTTTTGCAGATAAATAAACAATGAATTACCAAAGAGAACTGTGAAAAACACGGTTCTCTTTTTTTGCTTTATCGCAAAATTAGGGTATTTTGTCAAAAAATGGTATATTCTGGAAATAAATGTGTTATAATGAATCCGTCGCCAAATTGCAGCGTTTGGGAAAGGAGGTTATTATGGCGCAAATGGTAATATCTGTTGCCGAGCTCACCAATAAAAAAGCTACACTTGAAGATCTGGCTGCGACATTCAAGTCCAGGCTGGACGAATTCAAGGAAACCGGGGACAGACTTCACAGCATGTGGGAAGGAGACGCGAAAGATGATTTTATGAAAAACTTCGATCTGGACTTTCAGAAGATGGCCCAGCTTTTTAAACTCCTGATTGAATTCATATCGGTTCTCCAGAAGATTATCAATCTCTACAAGATGATGGAGATGAAGAATGCACAGATTGCAAATAGCTGACGGAGGTGAACAGAATGGCAAATACAATTAAAGTAACACCCCAGGAGTTGAAAAAAACTGCAGGAGAGTTCCGCAACAGCGCATCAGCACTTCACACTACAGCCAATGAAATGATCCAGACCATCACCGGAATCAGCCAGGCTGTGTGGGCCGGCGAAACCGGAGATATGTATATCAGCCGTTTTAAGGGGCTGAACTCCGATGTGACCCAGATGAACAAGATGGTAGGAAAGCAGGCCCAGCACCTGGAAATGATAGCTGACAGTTACAGGACAACCGAAGAACAGACCAGCCTGGCAGCTGCCGCCCTGAAGAATAACATACTCTGATAAGTTCACGGACTCAGCTTTTCCTGATGCCATGGCAAGTTTGAAAGTCTGTTTCATCATAGGTCGATCGTAAATCATCATATAAGCTGGGAGGGAGGATCTGAACCGTGATATCTGTCTATGTATACTGCAAAAAAGAAAAAGACGCCAGGTTCATGACAGACCTGCTGGGTGATACCCTGGACCGGTTGGGCGGGGAACAGATTGTCTCTCAGGAGTATTGGATCGGGGGGAACCGGATTGATGAGGATATGGGACCGACCGACATCATGGTTTTTGAAGTAAGCAATAATCGTGAATTCAAAAGATTGATTACGGCAAGGAAGAGAAATCCTTATGCCAAACTGCTTATCCTGAATGGCCATGACAAAGATCCCTGCATCTTTGTCAGGCCCGACTTATATCCCAGCGGACTGTTGAATAAACCGGTGTCCACATTGGAGATAATCCGCTTGTTCAGCGGAGTTATCCGGAATATTTACCGGGAAAGAGAGAAAGAGGAACCGGGCAGGCACCTTATTGTGCCCAGTGGTTCTGACCGCTATCTTGTTCCATTTTCAACCATCTCCTATATTGAGGCACAAGATAAAATTCTCCTCCTTCATCACGAGCAGGGCATGATATGCTTTCGGGATACACTCAGGCATCTTGAAGAAATCCTGCCCAATTATTTTTACAGGGTCCACAGGGGAATTATTGTTAATTTTCTCCATATCCGAAATATCGATATGAAATCCGGAAGTATTTGTATGATGGACTCAACTGTCATCCCTATGTCCCTGAAATTCCGGAGAGATCAGGAGAAAAATCTTACCCTGTGGGATCCCGGGAACAGAGCTTTAGGTTGACCCTCCCACAAGGTGATGGTAGAATATTATCTATATCGTGACCAAAACCATCAGAGAATATAAGGAGGTTCCTATGAGCTACATCAAAGAATATGCGCAGAAACTGATTACAGCCAAAGAAGCTGCCAATATGATAAAGTCCGGTGACTGGGTTGATTACGGGTGGACAACAGCGACCACTGCTGCAGTAGATAAGGAGATCGCTGCAAGAGCACAGGAGCTGGAAAATGTGAATTTCCGCGGCGGAATTCTCATGTGGGAGCCTGAGATTTTCAAGGTGGAGAATGCAGCAGATCATTTCACATGGAATTCCTGGCATATGAGCGGTTTTGAGAGACGTGCCGTTTCCAAAGGATTCGCTTATTACAGCCCGGTAAAGTATTCTGAGCTTCCCAGATACTATAGGGAGAACATCAAGCATATAGATGTGGCTATCTTCCAGGTAACCTCAATGGATAAGCATGGCTATTTTAACTTCGGACCCAACGCATCCCATATGATGGCTGTTTGTGAGGTGTCCGACGTTGTTATCGTTGAAGTAAATGAAAATATGCCCCGCTGTCTGGGAGGATTTGAGGAAGCTATTCATATTTCTGATGTTGACTACATCGTAGAAGGCGAGAATCCGGCCATTGCCGAAATGGGAGCAGGAGCTCCTCCGACAGATGTAAATAAGGCTGTTGCCCAGCTGATCGTTGAAGAGATTCCCGACGGAGCCTGCCTGCAGCTTGGAATCGGCGGTATGCCCAATACAGTCGGAGCCATGATCGCTGAATCGGATCTGAAAGACCTTGGCGTACACACGGAAATGTATGTAGACGCTTTTGTAGATATTGCCAAAGCTGGTAAGATCAACGGTTCCAAAAAAGCTTTAGACCGCGGCAGACAGGTATATGCTTTCGGTGCAGGTACAAAGAAACTCTATGACTACCTGGATAACAATCCCGAGTGTATGAGCGCGCCTGTTGACTACACAAACTCAGCAAAAACAGTATCCCAGATTGATAACTTTATTTCCATCAATAATGCTGTGGACATTGATCTGTTTGGTCAGGTAAGCTCCGAAAGCTCAGGTACCAGGCAGATCAGCGGGGCAGGCGGCCAGCTGGATTTTGTAGAAGGTGCTTATCTGTCAAAGGGTGGCAAGAGCTTTATTTGCCTATCATCTACCTTCAAAAAGAAGGATGGAACTGTAGCTTCCAGAATTCGCCCCACTCTGATTCCGGGAAGTATCGTTACGGATTCCAGGGCAAATACCATGTACGTAGTTACGGAATTCGGAAAAGTGAATCTTAAAGGCATGTCTACATGGCAGAGAGCGGAAGCCCTGATCAGCATTGCCCATCCGGATTTCAGGGATGAGCTGATTAAAGAGGCTGAGAAGATGAATATCTGGAGAAGATCCAATAAGTAGTTAAAATATATCTTAGCTGTAATTTGAGACATTACTAAATAAAGAACCGTTACAAGAAGAGAAAAACCTTTTTGTAACGGTTCTTTTTTATGTGATAAGGCTGGAGAGCCTGCCCATGCACACATGCAGGCACATTTGACAGCCGGAGAAATAAAATGAATTATCATCTTACCATTTACGGCTCTTCCTGTATGCGTGAGTACATACTTGCGGATTCGGGGAGGGAAATTCATATCCCGGCAGATTTCTTTGAAGAGGATGAGGGACGGGTAGTTTCCTTTTCCCGTAAAGGGGAGATCTGGGAATGCTCCTGGTCACCGGGTTCCGATTTCATTTTCAGCAGCTTGGGAAATAATTATCTGCCGGACGGAGGCATCATTTCCCTGGCAACCTTCGGCACCGGAGAATATATCAGACTCTTTGCCGGAAAAGTCCGGTCTGTTTATGCGGTGGTTGAGGTCTATAAGATACCGGTTTTTCGAAGCTATGTCCTCTCAAGGACCATTCAGGGAGGGCGAGCTGCGGAAAATGATATCTGCCTTTCCGACAGCAACAATATCTCACGAAAGCACTTTATGATATGCCGTCAGGAAGATGGATGGCGTATCAGAAACTGTAGCCCCAATGGTCTCTATCTTAATGGAAAAAAGTGTCAGGACGGGCAGAGCCTCAGCTACGGCGATCGGATGGAAGTATTCGGCTTCCATATGTTTTTCCTGCAATCTGTCCTGATTTGCCAGGTCAGGAAAGGAGTCAGTATTCGCCTGCCTGAATGCCCCAAACAGGCAGGCTGCTCAGGGGATAGTCCGGAGAGCGAACATTACCCCGCAAGACTTTACCACCGTTCCCCCAGACCTTTCAAGCTGAGGGAACCGGATCCGGTCCTTGTCGAAAAACCGCCGGATATCAGGGTAGGAAGAAGGGACTCCTGGGCAAATGTTTTCGGGCCCGTATTTACTATGATGATTCCCATGGTATCGGGAAGCCTTTTTATGATCTATGCCTCAAAAAGCAGCGGGACCCAAATGAACCTGGCTATCTATGCGGGCATTGTCATGGCCCTGATTTCCGGAGTCTCTACCATTATCTGGAGTATAATCAGCCGGCTTTTGTCGATCAGAGATCAGAAAAAAGAGCTGGGTGACCTGACTCTCTGGTACAGGGATTACCTTAAAAGGGTGAATGACAGGTTGGCAAAGGACTATGACAGCTATCGGTCTTCCCTGATTGAGAGGTCTCCCAATGTGAACCGGCTGGCACTGCTCGATGAAGGATCTTCTGTTTTATGGAATAAAAACCCTTTTCACGAAGACTTTTTGTTCTGCAGGGTAGGGATAGGAAATATGCCTTATCCCTGGGAAATCAGACTTCCTGCAGAAGAATTCAGAGATTACGGACAGACTTTGTGGATGGAACTAGGGGAAATGAAAGAACGCTACCGGACTCTCTACAAGGTTCCCATCCTCATAGATTTGAGAAAGAAAAGGCTGATCGGTTTTTCAGCAGCCGAGAAAAAGGATCGAATGGATTTTATCAGATCCATGACGATTCAGATTGCGGCGGCTCATTGTTATACGGAAGTGAAACTGGTCTACATTTATAACGGAAACAAAATCCGGGCAGAGGACGGAATAGATAGTCTGAGATGGCTGCCCCATGTCTGTGACCGGACCCGGTCCCGTCGCTACCTTGCATCAAGCCGGGAGGAAGCCAGGCAAGTGCTCATCAAGCTGGAGAAAGTCTTTCGGGAAAGAAAACATTTTGCAGACAAGGGAAAAATGTCTGTATCAGGCCGACAGGCCCATTATGTGATTTTTGTCATGGAGCCGGAATACCTGGAAGATGAAATGTTTATGCGCTATTTTGACGGTCATAAAGAAAAAACCGGAAGCGGGGAATCTGATCTGGGCCTGACCGGAATCTGGATAACTCCGGAGCGGGAAGGTCTGCCCAACTCATGCAGCTATATTATGGAAAAAAATGAAATCTTCCAGGGCATTTGCTTTATGGATACCGGAGGGGAAGAGCTTAAGGAGGTCATTTTTGACGAGGTTTCGGGTCGGAAACTCGACCGCTTTGCCCGAAAAATTACAGACATCAGGGTGGCAGAGATGGAAGTGAGCCGGGAAATTCCGGATACTCTTTCTTTTTTTGAACTCTACGGAGTTGCGGATGTAAGAGAACTGGATATTATAAAGCGCTGGAAAAAGAACAGGGCCTATGAAGGGCTGAGAGCGGGGATTGGTCTTCAGGCCGGATCCAGAATCTGTATTCTGGATATCAGTGAGAAATACCACGGTCCCCATGGTCTTGTCGCCGGAACGACAGGGTCGGGAAAAAGTGAAACCCTTCAGACCTTTCTCTTATCCCTGGCAGTCAATTACAGCCCGGAAGATGTGAGCTTTTTTCTGATTGATTATAAGGGAGGAGGAATGTCTAATCTTTTTGAGGGTACCCCTCATCTTGCCGGCCAGATTTCCAATCTGTCAGGAAGCCTGGTTAAAAGGGCTATGGTATCCATAAAAAGTGAAAATCAGAGAAGACAGAAATTATTTAAGAAATACAAGGTCAACAATATTAATGATTATCAGACTCTTTTTTACGCGGGGGAGGCTTCGGAAGTCCTGGCTCATCTGATTATTGTCATTGATGAGTTTGCAGAGCTGAAAAAAGAAGAACCGGACTTTATGAGGGAGCTGATCAGTGTGGCCCAGGTGGGACGAAGTCTGGGTGTCCATCTGATTCTGGCAACCCAGAAACCCGGCGGAACCGTGGACGATAAAATCTGGAGCAATTCCCGCTTTCGGATATGCCTCCGGGTCCAGGACAGGCAGGATAGCATGGAGATGCTTCACACAGCGGATGCTGCCGATATCACCCTGCCCGGCAGGGGATATTTTCAGGTAGGAAATAATGAAATCTATGAAGAGTTCCAGAGTGGATGGAGCGGTGCGCCGGCGGACAGAAGACTTTCAGAAAAAAGGGCTGCCTATCCTGTGGGTCTGAATGGGAAACCCCATGAGAAACCGCTTGCTGATAAAGAAATAAAAAGAGAAGTCATCTCCCAGCTTGAAGCGGTCAGGGAGGAAATCTGCAAGGCGGCTGATCAGCTTTCCATGCATGCCGGAAGAAAACTATGGATGGAACCTCTTCCTGACCTGATAGGACTGGACCAATTGCCGGAGGTTGATTCTGACTCGGGGCAAGGAGTGGAAATAAGAGCTGTGTCGGATTCGCATTCTGAGGAAGATAAGAGTAGATCTCTCCTTTGTGAAAGAGGACCTGGCGGACGAATCGGTCTTTTCGATGATCCGGTCAACCAGAAACAGCCTGTATTTGAACTTTCTCTTATCCAATCCGGCCACATTCTGGTATGCGGAGTATCCATGTCCGGAAAAAGCGGACTGATTCAGACCTTTTTATACAGCATTTGCAGCAGATGGAGACCGGAAGACTTTCAGTTTTTCGGAATCGATTTTGGGGGAGGCACTCTTCAGGCCTTCCGAAACATGCCCCAGTCAGGCTTGCTGGCCTGTGAAGGGGAGAATGAGAAAATCCGAAGGATTCTTGAAGCCGCAGATCAGGAAATGACGGAACGAAAAAAGCTCTTACGGGGAGGGAATTATTTCCTCTACAAGAGAAACCAGGTTCTCCACTCTGAAAAGGCTGTGCCTCTCCTGCTTCTGGCCATTGATCACTATCCCGGATTTCGGGAGAGTATGTCTGAAAAATATGATCTTATCGTTCAGAAAATTGCTAAAGAAGGTGAGAAGACCGGAATTTTGCTTTTGATCAGCGGCAGCGGTATCTCCCTTTCGGAAATACCTTCTTCCCTTGCCAATTGTTTTAAAACAAAAATATGTCTGGAACAAAAAGAGTCATTTGGATACACCCAGCTGCTGGGAACTCTCCATATGCCTGATTTGCCGGGAAAGGGAATTCCTGGAAGGGGAATCGCCGCTTTCGGGGACAGATTTCTGGAGTTTCAGACATCCCTTTGCATACCGGACAGGGATGATTATGCCCGTATGGATTACATCAGAAGAAAAAGCCTTGACCTGAGGAAAAGAATGACCGGGAGGGCAATAAGAATTAAAAGCATACCGGAAAAGATATGTTTAGAGACCATACGCAGGGAGCTGGCCAATGATGAGTCGGAAGATGGCAGGCTGATTGGAGGAAAAACTCTTATGACAGGGTATTTGGATGAGAATGCAGAGGCCTGTATTATAGATCTCCAATCAATCTACTGTTTTCTCATCATTCTGGAAGAGAACAAAAGGAAACAGCCTCTTTTTGATATGATTGTGAGGTCCTGCACCTTTCGTCCGGAGATTGACTTTGTAGTGATTGATCTTAAATCCTCGTGGATGTCTCTCCTGACTGAAGATGCCCCGGATCAAAGCGAAGTCAGACACCTGTCACAAGCTTGGGAAATAATAGACTATTTTCACGAGATCATCCCCCTCATCCAAAAGAGAGCAGGAAAAGATCCGGGAGAACAGATGCCGGCTAAGGCCGATGAGGGAAAACAAATCTTCATCCTGATAACAGATTTCGCCGACTTCTGGGATATGGCCAGTGAGGAAGAGAATAACATGACCGGTTTTTTAGAAAATATATGGACTAAAGGCAGAGGATTGGGGATAACCTTTGCTGCTGTAACTCAACTCTCCGACCTGCCTTCGGTCAGACAGCTATCCGGTTTTTCGGCATTTTGCCAATATGAAAGCGGTATGCAGATCGGGGGAGTGCCGGCGGAAGCCGGAGTATTTGATTTGTCGGACCTTGACTTTAAAAAACAGATGGAAGGCCTCAGCGATGGTAGAGGACTTCTTTTTCTTCCGGGAAAAAAACCGGCTCTGATCTGTGTACCCGAGAAGGGAGAAGAAGGGAATGATACATATTGATGTTTTTATGGTAATCACGGGGAAATGCTATGAATTTGCCTGTGACCCGGATGTTCCGGTCAGTCAGCTATGCCGGCAGATGACAGAAGCTGCCCTTGAAATAGAAGAGGTGCAGCTGGCAGCAGATGATGAGTACAATCCTGGTAGAGGCCTCAGAATGTTCAGTATTGATCTTGAAAGGGAATTATCAGGAGAAAGAAGTCTTTCGGAACAGAGGATTCGGGGAGGGACCAGAATGATTGTGGTCAATGGTGTTGAACATGGAACATCGCTATATTCTTGAACCGGGAACCATACTTTCCGGTAAATATGTAATCGAGTCCGTTATCGGACAGGGCGGGATGAGCAACGTCTATCTTGCGCGTGATGTCCGCCTGGGCAAAAGATGGGCTGTGAAAGAAATCAGCCCCTATACCTGCCATAATTACAGTCAGGTCTCGGAAACATTGATATCGGAAGCAGAGATTCTGACCCGCCTGGATCATCCATCTTTGCCGAGGATCGTTGATATTTTTCGCCGGGGCTCTTCCCTGATCATAGCCATGGATTACATCCGGGGAAGAAACCTGTCGGATCTTCTGAGGGACAGGGGACTTTTTGATGAGAGTCAGGTGGTCAGGTGGGGAATTGAACTGGCCGGCGTCCTCTCCTACCTGCACAGTCAAAAACCTCC
>CADBME010000124.1 GCA_902795715.1 uncultured Lachnospiraceae bacterium
CTTTGAAGATCCGATAGTTCCTGGTCCAGGGTCAGCTTTTTCAAATAGTCATCAGAAGTGGTATCAGCAATCTCATCCTCATCCAGATCATCCAGTTCATCCTCTGTATCTTCTATGGATTCTCTCACAGTCAGAAGAAGCTCTGCAGCTGAAGCAGGATAAATGCTGGCCAGCCTGGTTCCTTTTTTTACCTGATCTCCCTCGGATACAAGCACTTTTTTTATTTTGATGCCCACAGGCAGATTGATAGAAGCAATCTCTTCCCCGTAAAGGGTGCCCGAACTTGAAATCGTAGTGCTGACATCCCCGGTCCTGACCTGAGCAGACTTGACCGTAGAAGCATTTACTTCAGCACCTGACCTTGCTTTGATAAAAAGCCCCAGAACTCCCACAGCTGCCAGGAGGACTGTGCAGACAATAGAAATTATTCTCCTTCGTCCTGCCTTTCTTTTCTTTTTCATCTTTTGACTGCTCTGGTCAGAGATTCTGACCAGCAATCTGCTCTTTCCAAACATAGCTTCCACTCCCTTCCACAGGCTGCCCTGTTCTATGTGTTTCATTTTCATAACTCATTCATTTATTACAATAAGTCTGCAAATCTTTCAGATAGTTCTACACTTTATTCGGAATCTGTGAATGGATATTGTCCAGTTTATGAAAAAAATGTGAATATATATATTCAGGTGGTCTGTCCGGCAAGACAGAAAAAAAGACGCAAAGCGGCTTTTTGTGATATAATCACTGCGCTCTGCGTCTTTTTTCCTGCTTAATTCTTATTATAATTTATAATCTCCGGCACCTGGTAAAAAACCGAAGATTTACATCTCCATAGATTTTTCCCTTTTTCCTTTCAGATTCAAAATCAGAATCGATAAAAAAATCAGGCCGATTCCCAATCCTCCGATGAGACTTAAGGGCTGGCGGAGGATAAATACTCCGACCAGGGTTGCCACCATAGGCTCGACGAAAGCCATGACTGAAGCCTTTCCCGGCTCTGTTTTTTTCAGGCCGGCTGTATAAAAAAGGAAGGGCAGCATAGTGGAAACCAGGCCGATGGCCAGAGCATTCACCATGGCATATCCATCCCGCATTTTTTCAAGCAGAGCCGGTCTCATGCAAAAGGGGGCCAGGAAAACCGCCGCGATGATAAAAGTGTAGACGGTCACGGTTTCTGACCTGTATTTTTTAAGGGCCACATTCCCGAAAATAGAATAGAGAGCGTAGCCAAAACCGGAAGCGATGCCGGTAAGAATACCCAGGCTCTGAAAGGATCCGGCTCCTTGCAGATTTCCCGGGCCGGAAAATCCCTGCATAAAAAAGCCATCCAGGATACCGGTAGTGCATGCGCATCCGCAAAAAGCAAGAAGGAGGGCAATCATTTTTCTCCCTGTCAGTTTCTCATGGAAAAAGACAACCGACATCAGCATGACAAAGCAGGGAGCCGTATAGAGGAGGATGGCTGCCACAGACAAAGTGGTCAGACTTATGGTCTGAAAATACATGATATTAAAAAAGACGATGCTGAGGATTCCCGTTCCCAGGAACATCCAAAGATCTTTCATGTTAATTTTCAAAGACTCCCTCTTGAAAAAGACGAGGTAACATAACATGCCCAGGGCTCCCACCAGATTCCTCAGAAAAGTGATTTCCACCGGGCTGCAGCCGGCTGCAGCCAGATTGGATGAGAATAAACCGATAATCCCCCAGAAAAAACCACCGATAATAATGTAAAGTGAAGCCATAAAGTAATCCCCTTATTTAATCATAATCGTCCTGAATATTGTGCATCCATAATATGACGACACCTGATTATACAATATAATTCATGTTAGTGTCCATTCTCATTTCACAAAGCAGAATTCTGCTGACATATAGGGCAAATGAGTTTATAATCAGATTATAGCAATGTGGGAATTCTTATACTGTATCCTGATCCTGCCGGGAATCTATGGTGTACAGAAAGCAGCCGGGCCCTGATACAGGCGCCCTTGACATGCCCATCTGATTTCTGGTAGAAATGAAAAGTAATACTTTTGAAAATTGATTTTTAATAAGTAATATTATCAAGGAATAAACGGACGAGGAGGAGGATGAAACTGATGCCTCAAAGAAGAGCGAATTTTGATCTGATCAGAGTAATTACAATGGTCGGTATTATCATGTACCATCATTTTGGAAATAAAACTCCGATTCATTTTGTCCAATTGACGAATGGCTTTACCCATAAACATTTTTTTTATGATTATATCAACAACATACAGAGCACTGTCAGAATCCCGTCCCTGCTGATGGATTTCTGTTACGGACATTTTGGGAACGGAGGAAATCTGGTTTTCATGCTGATAACCGGATACTTCCTGTTTGGACGTGATATTTCCTTTGGAAAAAGAGTTCGATCTGCAGGCAAAATCCTTTATGCGATCATTTTTTACGGAACGATCCTGACACTCATTTATTTTGTAATACTCAAAGTGAACTATCCTTTCAGTTTTTACAAAGGCTATAAACCTCTTTTCAAATTACCCAACTGGATCAGCGGAGACAACTTATGGTATCTCCAGGCATACGGAATATTTATCCTTCTAATGCTCCCTCTTTTAAAACAATTTGAGGAAAAACTAACGCAAAAAACACATCTGTATCTGGCCCTGACACTGGTTTTTATACACTTTCTGGCCTTTTGGAAATACGTACCCTACTTCTGGTTTTCAAAGAGGATTTAAATTTTACCATGTGTTACTATGTCGGAGGCTATATCAGCAAATACCGCTATTCCGTCAGCAGCAAAAAACTGATTCCCATGATATGCGCCTATTGTATGGCCTACTTTGCCTATGAATACTACTGGAGATACTCCTGTTCCACACTATACGCCCCGGCAAAATACTCCTATGTCAGTGTCATGCAGCCCTTTATCTGCTGTCTGATCTACTCAGTCCTCTTGTTTTTATTTGCCAACAACCTGCGTATTCAGGGAGCTATCCCCACAAAAATTTTAAGTGTCCTGTCATCCGCAACACTTGGCATTTATATATTTCATTATAATATGATTTCCATTTCATTCCTTCTTGCCAATCAATACTGGTGGCATGACTGGTCATTAAAGAAATACTTTCTTTTTGTCATCATCGACAGTATCCTCCTTTTCCTGGTTGGATTCTGTCTGGATATGATCCGCCAGAAAACTTATAAGCATGTGGAATCTTTTATCTGCAAAAATCTGGTAAGGCAATAGTGGGACAATGGGGACGTTTCATATTGTCCCACTTCGTTTCGACTTTAACAAAGTGGGACAATATGAAACGTCCCCATTGTCCCA
>CADBME010000125.1 GCA_902795715.1 uncultured Lachnospiraceae bacterium
CAAGTAAAGCGCTTTCGACACACAGGCAGGGTCAAGGGGGAGGGACTATCCCAAAAGACGACTGTCCAGACCCAGCGTAGACAAGATAAGATCAACTTAAGACTTTGATTCCTGGATAAGAACAAATGCTCCGTGAATATCCCGGAATCATAAGAGGCTCTCATCGCATTTCCAATGAGAATGCGATGGGAGCCTCTGTAGTCTTAGTTGATCTTAGCTTGACGGAGCGATCAGGGTCGCCTGTCGGCTTTTGGGATAGTCCCTCCCCTTTGACCCTGCCGTCCGGAATTCATTATTCATTACCCCTACAAATCATCATTTGAGTGAGCCAAAGGTACAGTTCCCGTGGATCATCTAGTCGTAGTTGATGAAAAAATCAGATTTCAAACAGATCGCTGTAAGCCTTGAGGGCTCCGTCTGTGTCATGAGCCAGGACACGTTTAGCCAGGAGCTTGCCCAGCTGTACGCCTTCCTGGTCGAAGCTGTTGACATTCCACAGGAATCCCTGGAACATTATCTTGTTCTCAAAATGAGAGAGAAGAGCGCCAAGGCTTCTTGGTGTGAGCTGGTCACCTGTGATAATGCTGGAAGGACGTCCTCCTTCGAAGTTCTTGTTCTTGTCTTCGTCGTCCTTGCCGCAGGCAAAGGCTACAATCTGAGCAACTACATTAGCACAGAGTTTCTTCTGGCTGGTGCTTCCCTCGATCACTACGTCCACGCCGGTCTGGTTCTCCTTAAAGCCGATAAACTGCATGGGTACGATCAGGGTTCCCTGATGAAGGAGCTGGTAGAAGGAGTGCTGACCGTTGGTTCCGGGCTCACCGAAGATGACCGGTCCGGTCACGTAATTCAAGGGCTCACCAAAACGGTTTACGGATTTACCGTTGGATTCCATATCTGCCTGCTGAAGGTGGGCAGGGAAGCGGTTCAGAGCCTGGGAGTAGGGAAGAACGGCTGTACTTTCATAACCCAGGATATTTCTCTCGTAAACGCCGATCAGGGCATCCATCATGGCCGGGTTCTTCATGGGATCGGCCTCGGTGTCTGCCAGGTCATTGGCATGGGCACCTGCCAGGATGTCAGCATAGACTTCCGGACCGAAGGCCAGGGAGAGGATGACGCCTCCAACTGTGGCGGAGGAAGAATAACGTCCGCCGATGTAATCATCCATAAAGAAGGCATCCATATAGCCCTCGTTCTTGGCCAGGGGAGAAGTTTCGCTGGTAACAGCGATCATGTGATTGGCCGGATTGAGGCCGGCTTTCTCCAGGGCATCTTTTACAAAGGACTCGTTGGTCAGAGTCTCTAATGTGGTTCCGGACTTGGATACAAGAACAAAGATCGTCTTGGAAACGTCCAGGGAGTTCAGGACGGCAACGGCATCATCGGGATCGACGTTGCTGATGAATTTGGCTTCCATCTTCAGGGTATTGTTGGCTCTGGCCCAGTTTTCCAGAGCAAGGTAAAGGGCTCTGGGTCCTAAGTCGCTGCCACCGATACCAATCTGACATACGGTAGTGAATTTTTCTCCTGAACCGTTTACAATCTCACCTGTATGAACTTTTCTGGCAAAATCATCTGCCCGTCCCTGCTGTTTGGTATAGAATTCATATTTGTCTACCCCGTCACAGATTACCGGATCGCCCAGCTGCCCTCTGCACAGATGATGGAGAACCAGACGTTTTTCACCGGTATTGATGATGGCGCCGTTGTAAAGTTCTTTGAATTTTTCAGCCAGCTGCATCTCTTTTCCAAGGGCAGCCAGATCTTCAAGAACTTCATCATCCACCTGCTTGGCAGCAAAGTTGTATTTCAGGCCTTCTGCCATGGGGATGCTGTATTTTGCTACACGGGAAGCTCCCTCCTCACCGGATAAGGCAGCCTTGATGTCCACTCTTTTGTCAGAAGCCAAAAGCTTCTGGTAGGTTTCCATAGTGTCAAGATTTTTCCAATTAACCATAGCGTAACCCTCCTGTTAAAAGTTTTTTCAGCTAAAAAAATAATAATGGATATTTTGCAGGATTGCAAGAGTATTATGAAATACTTTGAAAATCCTTCATTGTATTTCAACACAGTATTCCCTGGAGAAATCCCTGGAATGACCTGTTGACATCCGGGAAAAGATATATGAAAATGGAGATGATAAGAGCAGATGAAAGAGATGAATCAGAGAATAAAAAGAATCCCAAAGACCCAAGAAACAGGAAAAGTTATGCCATGCCGGAAGGGATGGCTTGAGAAAAATCAAAAACAGGAGTGTTGTATTATGAAGATTGTATTTCTGGATGCAAAAACTGTGGGTGACGACATTGATTTATCCGGTTTTTCCCAATATGGTGAACTGGTTTTGTATGACAACAGCAGTCCGGAAGAAGCTGCAGAAAGGGCTGTGGACGCTGATGTTCTCATGGTGAATAAAGTTCCGGTAAACAGGGAGACCATCGGCCGGGCTTCCGGTCTCAAGCTGGTTCTTGAGACGGCAACAGGCGTCAATAACCTTGACCTTGATTACCTGAAAGAGAGAGGGATCCAGTGGAGAAATGCCGCCGGTTATTCTACGGAATCCGTGGCCCAGCACACCTTTGCCCTCCTATTTTACCTGTTAGAAAATATGTATACCTTCGACCGCTATGTAAAGTCCGGAGATTACACTCGGAGCGGTAATTTTACCCTGGTAGACCCGCCCTATAATGAACTGTGCGGCAAGACCTGGGGAATTATCGGCCTCGGCACCATTGGGAGAAGGGTAGCTGATATTGCCACAGCCTTTGGTGTCCAGGTAATCTATGCATCGGCATCAGGCAGACCTCCCCAGGAAGGTTATCCCCAGGTGTCCCTGGATGAGCTCTATCAGAGATCGGATATTATTTCTGTCCACGCTCCTCTGAATCAGTATACGGAACACCTGATTGACAAAGAAGCTTTTAGAAAGATGAAAAACCATTGTATTTTCCTTAACCTGGGCAGGGGTCCTATCATTGTGGAAGAAGACCTGGTCTGGGCCCTGAATGAAAAGCAGATCCAAGGAGCAGGCCTGGATGTTCTTGATGTCGAACCCATGCCGGAAGACTGTCCCCTTTATGGTTACGAGGACAGCAGCAGACTGGTTATCACACCCCATGTGGCCTGGGCTTCCAGAGAAGCAAGAAAAAGGCTGATGGACATTATACTGAACCATCTTAAAGACTTTGCAGACCAGGAAGAATCATCATAAAGAGGATGAATCTGTGTGATAAGACCGGATATGAAAGGAGGAGATTCCATGGAACAGATTCAGCAGTTCAAATGTCCCGGATGCGGCGCCATGCTGGAATTCAATGCATCAGCCCAGAATCTGAAATGTCCCTACTGTGATACGGAGATTTCCATCAGCGATGTCCAGATTACAGAAAGCACGACACAGACCAATCTCTGGGAACCCATGAGTGCCGGAGAGTGGAAAGAAGGGGAGACGGAAGGAATGCGGGTTTATGCCTGCAAGTCCTGTGGCGGGGAAATCATCGCCGATGAATCCGCCGGCGCAGCCAACTGCCCCTACTGCGGAAACCAGGTTGTCATGAAAGAGCAGTTTTCAGGAGATCTGCGGCCTGACTTTATCATACCTTTCCGCCATGATAAGAATGCGGCTAAGGCGGCTTACCGCAGGCACCTGGAAGGGAAAAAATTTTTGCCGTCCTTCTTTAAAAGCAGTTCCCATATCGATGAGATCAAGGGAATCTATGTACCCTTCTGGCTCTTTGATGCCGATATGGAGGTGGATGCCCTCTATAAGGGCGAGAAGGTTCGGGAGTATACGGAAGGAGATTACCGATGCCGGGAGATTGAGGACTATCAGCTTGAACGAAAGGGCGTCATATCCTATAAACACGTCCCGGTAGACGGTTCCAGCAAGATTGACAATGTCCTTATGGAGTCCATCGAGCCCTTTGACAAGAAGGATCTGGTTGACTTTAACACAGTCTATCTGGCCGGATATCTGGCAGACCGGTATGATATTCCCCGGGAAAAATGTATAGAGAGAGCGGAGGACCGTATGAAAAACAGTTCAAGTCGGGCTTTCCGTGACACAGTAGGCGATTACAGTTCGATCCACGTTGACCGGGAAGATATCAGGATTCTCGATTCCCGATACTGGTATGCCCTGTATCCTGTCTGGCTTCTTAACACCACCTGGCAGGGCAAAAAGTATACCTTTGCCATGAACGGACAGACCGGCCAGCTGGTGGGAGACCTTCCGGCAGACCAGGCTTCCTACTGGAAATATGTCGGCATCCGGACCCTGATCATCGGTATTGCGCTCTACATCATCATGTGGATCGTCAGGTTTATATAGGAGGAGGTGCCAGTATGAGAATAAAGAATCGATTGCTTCTTCCCGTGCTTTTTCTTATGCTTTGCCTGACTCTGACGGTGGGGACCGGCAAAGGGATAAGCCTGCAGGTCCATGCGGCCGGGGATATCCCCCTTCTATCGGATGGGGCGGATCTTCTTACAGACAAGGAAGAAGACAAACTGGTCAGCAGGCTGGAAAAAGTCAGCGACAAAACCGATTGTGATATCGCAGTTTATACGGTAGACGATCTGGCGGGCCAGACAGCCCGGGACTATACCGACGATCTGGTTGACAGTGTGGGACTCGGACAGGACAGGGGAAAGGGGACGGCAACCCTTCTGGTATACATCAGTTCAGAGGACCCGACAGACCGTGAGATCTACATTTCAACCGATGAGAGAGGAAAAGACTATTTTTCAGATGACGACATAGACCAGATTCTGGACGAAGTGGTTTCTCCACTGGCCGGAGGAAATTATCCGGAAGCTTTTGAGACTTATGCGGACTCATGCAGGTCCGTGATTGAGTCTTCTGACCTTGGAGCAGAAAAAGCCGGAAAAAGAAAGGGTCCTTCTCCTTTCTGGATTTTCGGTGACCTGGGAATCGGGGCGGCCATAGCCAGCATGCTGGGACTCCATCAGAAGAGTAAACTGAAAACCAGGAGAAAGAAATCCGGGGCCGGCAATTATGCCGACCATGAAGGGATTCAATTTGAGAGAAGGGAAGATGTCTTCCTTGATCGCCGCGTGGAGAGAAAACTCATAGAGCGGGATGATGACCGGGGAGGAGAAGGAGGCCATCAGGCCGGAACTACCCATACCTCTTCATCCGGTCAGGTTCACGGTGGCGGAGGAAGAAAATTTTGACATGACCATCAGATGCCTCTCCTGGACAGGAATGTCGGTTTAGACTTTTCTAACATAAACTATTATATATTTTTGACAATGAATTATAATTTTTAGTTAAAATGTTATAAAAAATAAACAAAAAAGTTACTTGATATTAAGGGTAATATTTTGTATCGTTGAGGAGTAAATGATTACTTTTTTTTACAGATTAGGGGAGCTGCCATCAGCTTTCCCTGTCTGTGCTGTTTAAAAAGGAGAGGTATTACTATGGCAAGAATTATCATTGCACCGAACAAGTATGTGCAGGGTCCCGGAGTCCTTGGAGACATCGCCGAATATGCTGTAAAGTTTGGAAAGAAGCCTTTCATTCTGATCAGTGAAGGTGGAAAGAAGCGTTTCGGCAAGCTGATCGAAGATAGTTTTGCAGACACAGACTGCCAGCTGACATTTGAAGCTTTTGGCGGAGAGTGCTCCAAGAATGAGATCAACCGCCTTGTGGATATCGTAAAAGAAAAAGGCTGCGACCTGGTTATCGGTGTCGGCGGCGGAAAGATTTTTGATACCGCAAAGGCTGTTGCTTATTACTGTGGCCATCCGGTTATCGTAGTTCCCACAATCGCTGCAACAGATGCGCCCTGTTCCGCACTTTCCGTTGTATATACAGACGATGGAGTTTTCGAGGATTATCTCTGGCTGCCGGCTAACCCCAATCTGGTACTGGTTGATTCCCAGGTTGTTGCCAATGCTCCGGCAAGATTGTTAGTTTCCGGTATGGGCGATGCCCTTGCAACATATTTTGAAGCTAAAGCCTGCCAGGACAGCAATGCGACAAGCTGTGCAGGAGGAACGATTACCACAGCAGCCATCACACTGGCAAAAGCCTGCTATGACACCCTGATCCAGGAAGGTGTTAAGGCTAAACTGGCCGTGGAAGGCAATGCAGTAACCGAAGCTGTCGAGAAGATCATCGAGGCGAATACACTGCTCTCCGGTATGGGATTTGAATCCGGCGGACTGGCTGGAGCTCATGCAATCCATAATGGTCTGACAGCAATCAAAGAGTGCCATCACCTTTACCATGGTGAGAAGGTTGCATTCGGTACCCTGACCCAGCTGGTTCTTGAAAATGCAGATGAAGACCTCCTGGATGAGGTTGTAGGATTCTGTATGGACGTTGGCCTGCCCACCACATTTGAAGATCTGGGAATCGCCAAGGTTGACAAGGATGCTCTTATGGAAGCTGCAACACTGGCTGCTGCTCCTACTGACACCTGCGGAAACGAGCCTGTTGAGATCACACCTCAGAAGGTTTACGATGCTATGATTGCAGCCGATGCCATCGGAAGATATTACAAAGGCCTGTAAGAAGAAGTTCCCTTAAATGGGAGCTGCCTCACTAAACAGCCATACCAAACCGGCAGGATTTCCTGTATCAATACATGGAATTCTGCCGGTTTTTTGACGAAGGAAAGGCTGCCGCATATTTTGTTTTAATGCGGCAGCCTCATTTAAAATCTCTTATTCAACTTTCCTGAAAGTCATTTCCAATGCCTGTGAATCATCCGTTTCCATGCTGGTTGTTATGGTGGAGGAATCCTCGCTGACCAGACCGGTCTGGGGAGAATCACTGTC